>JAJTBH010000038.1 GCA_021287005.1 Anaerolineae bacterium | reverse complement strand
TTCTGTCCGTAATTATGTTTGTAATTGGTGTTTTGGGTGTGTTGTTACGCCGGAATGCCCTGGTGATTTTCATGTCACTGGAATTGATGTTTAATGCAGCCAACCTGTTATTTGTCACCTTTGCCTCGCAATATCAAATGCTTGAAGGGCAAATTGCCGTGTTTTTTGTGATGACAGTGGCTGCCGCTGAAGTGGCCGTCGGTTTGGCTTTAATGGTGGCGATTTTCCGTACCAGACACAGTATTGACCTCGATCAGGTCAGTAATCTGAAAGGATAGAAAGCTTATGACATCTGTTTCAGATTCTTTTTTCTTTCTTGCCCCCTGGGTAATATTTTTGCCGGCCATCGGTTTGTTGATTAATCTGCTGGTGGGTAAAAAACTGGGCAGTCGCGGCGCCGGTGTGGTTGCCAGCCTGGCAACCGGTTCGGCTTTTGTTGTGGCGCTTTTATTGGCTTTGTCATTGACCCGCCACCCTGAAGGTGTTGTTTATCGCCTGGCCGAATGGATTAACATTGGCGCGCTTAAAGTTGATTGGGCTATGAAAATTGACACCCTTTCAACCGTGATGATGCTGGTGGTTTCGGGCGTTGGTACACTCATTCATATTTATGCCATCGGCTATATGTACCAGGATGTCCGCCATAATGGGGATGTCGCCCGTTATCCGCGCTTTTTTGTGTATTTCAACCTGTTTATTGTCGCCATGATGACCCTGATTACGGCAGACAACTATCTGATGTTGTTTGTCGGTTGGGAAGGTGTGGGTCTTTGTTCTTTTCTTTTGATCGGTTTTTGGTATGAAAAAGGCGCCAAGGGTACCGGCAATGCCAAAGCGGCTAAAAAAGCCTTCATCGTCAACCGGATTGGCGATTTTGGTTTATTGATTGCCCTGTTTTTAATCTTCTGGAATTTTGGCACTTTTGAATTTGAAGGCGTATTCAAGGCCGCTAATGCGCTGCCTGCGGCAGCCGTCGGGGGCGTCATTTTATTGATCACCCTCTTTATGCTGCTGGGTGTGACAGGCAAATCGGCGCAACTGCCTTTATATGTCTGGCTGCCCGATGCCATGGCCGGCCCCACGCCGGTTTCGGCATTAATCCATGCGGCAACCATGGTGACGGCCGGTGTTTATCTGGTGGCGCGTTCACAACCCTTGTTTGTGTTGGCGCCTGCTGCGCAAAATGTGACCATGTGGGTGGGGGCTTTAACCGCCCTGTTTGCAGCCACAATCGCCATCGGCCAGTATGATATTAAAAAAGTGCTGGCATACTCCACTATCAGCCAGTTGGGTTTTATGGTGGCTGCGGTGGGTATGGGTGCAATAACTGCCGGTATGTTTCACCTGATTACACACGCTTTCTTCAAGGCGCTGCTCTTTTTGGCAGCCGGTTCGGTTATCCTTGGCATGGAAAGCGGTGCGGGCGGGCATCATTCTGCCGGAGAGGGGCACCACGAAACCAGTGTTGACCCGCAAGATATGCGTAATATGGGCGGCATGCAGCAGCGCATGCCGGTGACATTCTGGGTATACCTGATTGGCGCACTGGCGCTTTCGGGCATTGCTCCGTTGGCCGGCTTTTTCTCAAAGGACGAAATCCTGGCATCTGCCAGTCACCAGTCCACGCAGGTTTTTGTTTTACTGGTCATCGCGGCCTTCTTCACCGCTTTTTATATGGGAAGACAATTGTTGATGATCTTCGGCGGCAAAGCCCGCACTGAATCAGCTTCGCGAGCCGAAGAAAGTCCTTTAATTATTACCATTCCCCTGATGATTCTGGCTGCATTATCCGTTTTAGGCGGTTTAATCAACTTTCCCGGTTTGCATTGGCTGGAGAGCTGGCTTGAACATACGTTGGAGTTGGGTGAGCCGGAAGCTTTTTCGATCGCAACCGCCGGTTTATCTCTGGCAGTGGCGTTAACCGGTTTGTTTATCGCCTGGCTGGTTTACGGCCGCCGCACTCTGGGCAGCCCGGACCGGCCGGACCCGTTGCAAAGTATGGGTTGGCTTTACCGCGCCCTCGAAAATAAATGGTGGGTCGATGAAATTTATCGATTTGTATTTGTCAGACCGTATCGTTACATTTCCCGTGAAGTGTTGTCCGTTTGGGCCGACCAGGAAATTATTGACGGTCTGGTTAATGACATGGGGCGGGCAACATCTGCTTTATCACGCGGCTGGAGCGTGTTACAAAACGGGTTTGTCCGTTCGTATGCCCTGTTTATTGTCTTCGGGGTCGTCGCCATGCTGACCTATTTGCTCTTTCGCTAGAATTGACTGAGGGACGTTATGAATTCTTTTCTTCATCCGTTAGTCCTGCTGACCTTCTCCCCGTTATTGGGAGTGTTAGTCATCCTTTTTCTTAAAGAGGAACAAAAAACAGCGGCGCGCTGGTTGGCGCTGGTTTCATCTCTGTTGACTTTTGGAATCTCTTTATGGGTGTTATCCCTCTTTAACCGGGCCGAGGCAGGACTGCAACTGGTGGTTAACCAACCCTGGTTTCAGGTAGCCGGAATGCAAGTTTCCTTTTACCTGGGACTGGATGGCATCAGTCTTATGATGGTGTTATTAACCACCTTATTAACACCCATTTCTATATTATCCACCTGGAGCGCTATTAAAGACCGTGTTAAAGGATTTATGGTCTTTTTCCTGCTATTGGAAGTATCCATGCTGGGTGTTTTCCTGTCGTTGGATATGATCTTGTTTTACATTTTCTGGGAGTTTGCGCTTATCCCGATGTACTTCCTGATTGGCATCTGGGGCGGCGAACGCCGAATTTATGCAGCCTTCAAGTTTTTCCTTTTTACCATGGCCGGTTCGGTTTTAATGCTCCTGGCCATGCTGATCATGGGCTGGCAGGCACATACCTTCTCGCTGACCGAATTAATGGCCAACCGGGCAGCTTATGCCGGGATGGAAATCTGGCTGTTTCTGGCTTTTGCCCTGGCTTTTGCCATCAAAGTTCCCATGTTCCCGCTGCACACCTGGCTGCCGGATGCCCACGTTGAGGCACCCACGGCCGGTTCGGTGATTTTGGCCGGCGTGCTGCTGAAGATGGGTGCGTATGGCTTCCTGCGCTTTAACCTGCCGCTTTTCCCGGCTGTTTCCGTGCAACTGGCTCCGTGGATGGCCATTCTGGCCGTGATCGGCATTATTTATGGTGCGGCTGTGGCATTTGTGCAAAAAGACGTCAAAAAACTGGTGGCTTATTCTTCCGTCAGCCATTTGGGTTTTGTCATGCTGGGTATTTTTGCGCTCAACCCGCAGGGTTTAAGCGGCGCCGTTTTACAAATGGTCAATCACGGTCTCAGCACCGGGGCACTTTTCCTGATGGTGGGTATGTTGTATGAAAGACGGCATACGCGTGAGATGGCAGCTTTCGGCGGTCTGTGGAAGGTCGTGCCTTACCTGGGCACTTTATCTCTGTTTGTGGTGTTGTCATCCATGGGGTTGCCGGGTTTAAACGGTTTTGTCGGCGAATTTACCATTTTATTGGGCGCGTTTGGTTCGACCGTATTAGCTACCCCCTGGATAGCCGGTGTGGCAACCCTGGGCGTGATTCTGGCGGCGGTGTATTTGCTGGTGATGTTTGAACGCGTTTTTCTGGGGCCTGTGACGCACCCTGAAAATGAAAAGCTGGCCGATATTTCAGGACGAGAACTGCTGACTCTGTTACCCCTGTTGGTAGTAATTTTGTGGATAGGGCTGTATCCTAAACCCTTCTTTGATTTGATTAACCCCACGGTGCAGCAGTTGGCTGCTCTGGTAGCCCTGCACTAATAAAGGAGTTGATAAGCCCATGACGCAAACTGATTTATTTACCCTTCTTCCTCTGGTTGTACTGGCTGGTTGGGCCGTTTTGCTGCTTTTAGCTGATTTATGGATACCGTCAGATCGAAAGGGCATCACTGCTTTCCTGGCGGGCCTGGGATTGTTGGTGACCCTCTGGCTGGTGGTTTCGCGAGCCGGAACCGTGACCGAGGCTTTTAGCGGTTCAGTGCGGATGGATGGTCTGGCCGTGTTTATGAATGTTGTATTCCTGGTGAGCGGTCTGGCCGGCATTACACTGGCTTACAACTATCTGAAACGGATGGGATGGGAACGCAGTGAATATTATGTGCTGCTGCTGGTGACCATCTGCGGTATGATGTTGATGAGTTATGCCAATGATTTAATCGTTGTTTTTATTGCGCTTGAATTATTGTCTATTCCTTTGTATATTTTAGCCGGTTTCATCCGGCATGATAAAGCTTCAGAAGAGGCCGCCTTAAAATATTTCCTGTTGGGTACATTTTCATCGGGTTTTGTTTTATATGGCGTTGCCCTCGTATTTGGATCCAATGGACACACGGGCTTTAGTGCCGTGATGGCTGCCGTAACGGCCGGTACGGCCAATACGACCCTGTTAATAACCGGTGCTGCCATGCTGCTGGTCGGTTTCAGTTTTAAAGCCGCCCTGGTGCCTTTCCATATGTGGTCACCTGATGTTTACCAGGGTTCACCCTCATCCGTTACGGCTTTCATGTCGGTGGGAGCCAAAGCGGCCGGTTTTGTGGCCCTGGCACGTGTGTTTGTGCTGGCTTTTCCGGCAGTTTCCGATGCGCTCATGCCGCTTTTATGGGGTGTGGCTGCATTAACTATGGTGGTTGGTAACATTGCTGCCCTGAACCAGAAAAACATCAAACGTCTGCTGGCATATTCCAGCATCGCCCAGTCGGGTTATATTCTGATGGCTTTTGTGCCTTTTGGCAACCCGGCAGTGCGTACCGATGCATTGGCTTCATTGCTGTTTTATCTGGCCGCTTATGGCCTGACCACCTTCGCAGCCTGGGCCGTAGTGATTGCCCTTGAAAAAGCTGAAGGTAAGGCCCTGGAACTGGATGATTACGCCGGACTGGGAAAAAAGTACCCGATGTATGCGATCGTGATGCTGATTGCGATGCTTTCGTTTACGGGCATGCCATTGACGGCCGGTTTCTGGGGTAAACTGTATCTCTTTACGGCTGCCGTTCAAGGCGGCCAATGGCTGTTGGCCATCATCGGTTTACTGGCTTCGATTATTTCGGCTTATTATTATTTGCGCGTAATCGTCATCATGTATATGCGCCCGGGCGCCCCGCAGGTGAAACGCAACTGGTTGTTGGAAGCAACTGCTTTTATCAGCGCTCTGGCTGTGGTGGCGTTGGGTTTCATTCCCTGGGTTTTATTGGATATTGCCGGACGTATGGCAGCGTTGATGTAATTTTTAAAATTTGTGTTTAAAACAACGAGCGGCTGATTCTTCAGCCGCTCGGATTTTTTTTAATGGGTTAATTATTTTATATTCTGCCCATCGTTTCGGCTGCAACCAGAAAATCGGTAGCCGAAATCATCCCAACCAGTTCAAGGTTTTCATTGGCGACCGGCAAATGATGGATGCGGTGTTGTTTCATCAGCATGGCGCATTCCTGCAGGCTCAAGTCTTCCCTCACCAGAATGAGTGGGGAGGTCATGATATCGCGGCATTTTAAGCCGGCCGGATTTTGTTGTTGCGCAACGATTTTATCTGAAATATCGGTTGAGGTGATAATGCCATATTCGGGGCTGGAATCAGATTTGTTGACAATGACGCTATGCGTGTAGCGACGGCGCATCAATGAGAGGGCATCATATACGGTATTATCCGGATCAATATAAACCACTACATCCACCATCCAATCACGTACTTTATATTGCATGATAAATCTCCTTCCTGATGAACTCATGAATTATCCCCTGAAGAGATGACCTATGGGGTAGATTAGTTACAGTATAACAAATTGGAAAATTAAAAAACAACAGGCGGATGGTTATTAATAACCTGTTATTTGTCATCAAATGAAATTCACACAATTTATACCAGAATTGGCAACAAGCACAACGGGGATTGAATTCGAAATGGGTGCATTATATAATAAACATGTTGAGAGGTAACAGCGGGGCTTCATTTCGCCATCAACCTTTAATGGAACATTATTGTTTTTTTATCATTTAACATCTTTCCTCATTTACCAACAATTGTATTTGCCCATATTTTCTCAACCGGCCTGGAAATTACACTTCAGCGAGCCGTTTTTGAATTAAATACGATGTCATTACTGTTTAAGTGATCATTATTGGAGGTTATATGTTAAAGCTACTTAAAAATTCAAAAATATCAGTGCAAATTATTGGCCTGGTGGTAATGCTGCTTCTGATTTTTATTGTTGCTATTGCCATTATTGTTGAGTCAAATATTTATGATATGAATAATACCCTCACTGACAACACCCAGAATCACTATGTTGAGACCGCCAAACAGATTGCCGAAACGTTGGATTCCTCACTTGATTCCACCTATATATATAGTCCAAAAGATTTACAAACGATAATTGATCGTAACCTGGCATCTCGACAGGCAAATGGGGATGTAAATCTAATTACCGAAATTCGAATCCATGCGCCGGATAAAACGTCGAGTGTTGGTTATCGGGCCGTCGCTGCCACTTCTTCCGACCTGGTGGGCCAGGAGTCGGACCCGGAGGATATTGAAGCGATTAAAAACGACCAAATTGTCGTTGAACCGGTTACGGAAGATAATACCCGCTTGTTGGATATCACTGTTCCACTGCACGTGGACGGACAGGCGGTTGCCACAGCCGGGATAAAAATTTCGTTGGAGGAAGCCTATGCTCAACAGGCCGCTTTACGCGATCGGACGGTATCAGGCATTCTTCAAAGGGACTCAATTATTGTGCTGATTGCAGGGATCATCTGTATTTTGCTGGCATTTTTATTAAGCCGCCAGTTGACGCGTCCTTTGCATGAAGTGATCTGGAATATTGAACAGGTTGCCGGAATAGATTTAACCAATTTATCTGTGGAACTTAAAAAACTGGCAAAAGGCGACTTAACCAGCAGGCTTCAATTTACAGCCGAAAATGTAAAAATCAGTTCCAGCCAGGAAACCAACCAGCTTGCCGATGTATTTAATTTGATGATAAACCGGCTTAAAGAAACGGAAGTTAATTTTTCGGAAATGGTAGTTGGATTAAAAGAGTTAATCCAACAGATTTCTGATGAGGCGATTAATTTAAAACATGCTTCCGATCAACTTGCAACCTCAGCCAGCCAATCAGATCTTGCCGCTTCTCAAATTGCCGGTACGATTCAAATGGTGACTCAAGGTATTACCCAACAAGCCGACCAGGTAAGCAGTGGAGCGCATTCGGTGGAGCAACTGGCACGGGGAGCCGATAATATTGCCGGCGGTGCGCAGGAACAGGTGGAATCGGTTGAGAAGGCCAACAGCCTGGCCGCCATGATTGATGAAGAAATTAACCGGGTGGCAGATAGTGCACGATCGCAGGCCAGCGGCGCTGCCAATTCTGTTTTAACCACTGAAGAAAGCTCCAAAACCGTAGAGGCCACCGTGGATGGTATGCGTCAAATTCAAGAAAAAGTGGGTTTATCCACGCGGAAGATGCAGGAGATGGGGGAACGCTCCGAACAAATTGGGATGATTGTGGAAACGATTGATGATATTGCCCGGCAAACCAACCTGCTGGCACTGAATGCGGCCATTGAAGCGGCGCGTGCCGGTGAACACGGCAAAGGTTTTGCCGTGGTGGCAGATGAAGTGCGAAAGTTGGCTGAAAAATCGGCCCTGGCCGCCCGAGAAATTACAGGTCTGATTCACGGCATTCAAAACACGGTCAGCGAGACCACATTGGTAATGAATGAGAGCGCCAGCGAAGTTGAAAATGGCGTTTTTCAGGTGGGTAAATCGGGTGAAGCACTAACCAATATTTTAAAAACTGTAAAAATCAGCCAGGTACATAGTGACGAGATTGTGGATATGTCCAATACCATCAGAACATTATCGCATGATCTGATAAATACCATGCAGGGTGTGCATACGATTGTGTTAAATAACAGCAAAGTCACCCGAGAAATGGCAGCCCATTCCAACCAGGTGACCCAGACCATCGAAAATGTGGTCAGCGTCAGCGAAGGCAACAGTGCCTCGCTTGAAGAAATCAGCGCCAGTACCGAGGAAATGAGCGCCCAGGTTGAAGAGGTTAATAATTCGGCCCGGACTCTGTCGGAAACGGCGCAAATGTTAAAATCAATCGTTGATCGTTTTAAACTGGCCGCTTAAATATATTAATGGCAACTGCAATCTACCAGACCCAGGTGCTCACTGCTTCCCTCAGGTGATGCGCCGTCATATCCATATGGATAGGCGTAATGGATACGTAACCCGCGGCCAACGCGCCAAAATCGGTCGAATCTTCGGCAATACCGGTGGGTGGTTTGCCGCCAATCCAATAATAGGGCCGCCCCTGCGGGTCTTCACGGCGCACCAGTTCATCCTGATAGACCCGCAAGCCCAAACGTGTGACCTGAAAGCCCTGGATTTGATCAATGGGCAAATTGGGAACATTGACGTTTAATAATGTTTTAACCGGCAAACCATGCTCGTAAACCTGTTTTGAAATGCGGCAGGCAGTGGCGGCCGCGCCTGAAAAGTCAAGATGGTTGATATTCCCGCTGCCATCCAGTGACATGGCGATGGACGGAATGCCCCAAATGGCGCCTTCCATTGCGGCCGTCACGGTGCCCGAATAAGTCATATCATTTCCCAGGTTGGGATAGGGGTTTATGCCTGAGACCACCAGGTCGATTTTTTCTTTGATAAGGCCCAGGGCTGCCAGGGCGACACAATCGGAAGGTGCGCCATCACAGGAAAGGGCAGGCGTGCCATCTGCCAGCGTTTCGGCGTTTACGCGCAGCGGGCGGTTAAGAGTCTTAACATGCCCGGAGGCCGACCAGTTGCGGTCGGGCGCCAACACGCTCACAGTGCCTACTGATTTTAAATATTTAACCAGGGTTAACAATCCGGGTGAGGTAATGCCGTCGTCATTGGTCACAAGAATCCGCATTTTTGATTCCTCAATTATTTAATTAAATTTATGAATCATTTGTATATCATTTTTTAAGCCGCTTAGCAAGTTCTGCTTTTCAACCGGCGATAAAAACGAATTTTCAACCGCCGCCAGCGTTAATCGGGTTAACTGATTAAAGGACAAACCCAGTTTTTCATGCGCAATCTGCAATTCACCCGACAGGGTTATCCCCGAAATAGCCGGGTCATCTGTATTTAATGTTACATTCAAACCGGCATCCAACATTTGTTTGATGGGATGATTGCCAATTTCCGTCACCGCGCCGGTTTGCAGGTTACTGGTTAAACAGACTTCAAATGGGGTTTGGCGATCACGAGCCAGTTTTACCAACTGCGGATCTTCGAGTATGTGAATGCCGTGACCGATTCGGTCGGCATTATAATCCAGAATGGCATCCCGAATATTGGCGGCGTTATTCCATTCTCCGGCATGAATGGTCACACCCAGATCGTTATTTCGGGCATGGGTGAAGATTTGGCGGAAGGGCGATGCCGGATATTCGGCTTCATTGCCGGCTAAATTAATGGCCACAATGCCATGCTGGCGGTATTGAATGGCCAATTCGGTGACATAGGCTGCCAGATCGGGCGATTCATGCCGGTTAAAACTGATGATAAAACGGGTTGGAAGATGGTAATCATGACTGGCCTGTTGAGCGCTGAATAAAACCCATTCGATCACTTCGTTTAATGGGTAAGACCGGGTGCGCGCCAGGGCCGCCGGTGTGAACATGACCTCAATATAACGGATTCCATCGCGGGCCGCGTCGGCTATTGTTTCATAGGCAATCCGCCGGATAATTTCCGGCGAGAGATAAAATCCGCGCAGGTTTTGAAATTTTGACAAAAAATTTTGCATACTAAAAGTATCATCCGGTTGCATTTGAACCAGATGTTGAAGTTCGGCAGCGGAAAAAGGCAGGTTAAATTGGTGTACGATATCGTTTAGCGTGCTCAGCCGCAAGGAGCCTTCAAGGTGGCGATGGAGTTCGACTTTCGGAAAAAGTTTAAAATCATAACCATTATTTGAATCCATACGATTTACCTGAGAGACCTTTATGATTATTATATAAGTGCACCTTTGAATAACTCAAGTTTATATGACCATTTATCTCTTGTTCTACCCGAAAACACAGGGTAGAATAATTTAAGTTTTTTAACAGGATTTAAGATGACTGAAAAACTGGTTCATATTAGCGAAATAACACCTCAGGAAAGCCGATCCGATTCCATCGACCAACGCCTGTTGGAAAACTGGCTGGCTTTCGTAAATCGGCGCGAAATTCTGACATCTGTGGCTGCGCATATTGCCGTATCATGGCAGCGGTGCAGCGCATTTCTGAATCCGTATGATGAGTTTGCCCAACCATTTAAGGTGGATTCCGGTTTATTACTGGCCATGCAAGCGGCGGATTTTAACCTGATATCCGTCGCGCGACCGGTTATGGAAGATATCTATCAGTACATTGAACGCACCAATACCGCCATTGTTCTGGCGAACAGCGCCTGTTATATTCTGGAAATATTGGGTGATGCCTCGATGATTGATATGGCGTCGCAAAATGGGTTTATAAACGGCGCACAGATTTCGGAAGCCAAAGTTGGCACAAACGCATTTGCTTTATCCGTATCTGAACGTGTACCGGCGCTGGTGACGGGCGCCGAACATTTTTTGCAGCGATACCACAGCATCACTGCGGCTGCTTCTCCGATTTTTGACCTCAGCGGCCGGCCATTGGGCACATTGGGCCTGGTTTCTTCAAACAATCAACATAACCCTTATTTGCTGGCCCTTTCTGCGGCCGGAGCGCAATCGATTGCCAGTCAGATGTGGAATGATTTGTTGCTTGCCGAACAAAACAGCCAGGTGGCCCAACTGAACACAATTTTATCGACGGTTTCAGAAGGGGTGCTGGTGCGCAATGCGGATGGCACGCTGCTGCACATCAATGCCGCCGCAGAAAAAATTTTTAACATGCCCGCGCATGCCCTGGTTGGGCGCGATTCTAAAAACTTTTTGTCATTTCCACTATTTCTGGAGGAAGCCATTCAGCGCCAGGAAGAACTGTCCAACGTGCGCGCCAAAGTACGCGCCTTTGAACATACGGTGGAACTGATTTTGAGCCTTAAATTTGTGAAGGACAAAAACGATTTAAAATGGGTCATTCTGACCCTGCGGCGCGCCTCAGACGTGCTGGAACTGGCGCAGCGTCGTTTTGGTACCCTGGCCTTAAAATCGTTGGACAGCCTGGAGGGCCATTCGCCGCCCATCCGGCGGGTGCGTCAACTGGCGCGCGTAGCCGTTTCGGCCAAAGCCTGTATTTTAATTCGCGGTGAACGTGGCACCGGTAAAAGCCTGTTGGCAACCGCCATTCACAATGAAAGTATGCGCCGTGATGAACCTTTTGTTATTTTTGCATGCAGTTCCATTCCGCGCGATTTAATGATGACCGAGCTGCTCGGGCTAGAAAAAAACACATCCAGCAAAGAACCCTGGGGGCAGCCCGGAAAACTGGAACTGGCACAGGGCGGCACTATTTTTATTCAGGATGTGGATATGCTGTCGTTGGAAGCGCAGGCAGCGTTATTAAACGTGCTTGAATTGGGCATTGCCCAGCGCATCGGCACGAGTAAACCTTTTTCGGTGGATGTGCGTGTCATTGCCGCCACTATGGTCGACCTGGACGACCTGATTGCACGCGGGCTGTTCCGTTCCGATTTATATTACCGCCTCAGTTCGTTTGAAATCTCCATGCCGCCTCTGCGCGACCGGATGGAAGATTTACCGGTTTTGGCCGAAACGGTTTTAAAACACCTTTCGGAACAGTTTGGCCGCCCGATTGTGATTGCACCCGAAGCGCTGGCATTAATGCAAAACTACCCCTGGCCGGGAAATTTACAGGAACTTGAAGCGGTTTTGGGACGCGCCGTGAGCCAGATGAGCGGTGATGAGGCCATCTCAGCGGATTATTTACCCGATTTTATTCACCATCCTTTCAGTTTAAAAATTGATTCATCCCAGTTCATTTCCATTCGTTCCCTGGGGGATATGGAACGAGAAACTTTTCTTCAATCGGCGCGCGCCTGCAATGGAAATGTCAACAAAATGGTCAAAGTACTCGGTATCAGCCGTACGACCTTGTGGCGGAAGATGAAACAATACAACATTCACCCAAAAGATTTTCATCAAAAATAAAAAATGTTTCAAAATGAAATGTCAACACAAAATTATTGTTTCATAGTGAAACAAAAAATGAATTTTGATTGACAAAACAAATTCAAACCTATACAATAAAAAAGTCTGAAGAATTTGCTTGTGAGAAGTGAGGTCACTTAAGTATGGTTTGTCGAGGGCAAATGCATATCAATTTAGTGAAAAGCAGTTCCAGGGCTAAAGAAGTAGAAACATACCATGATCATTCTCATTTAGTGAGAGCGAATATATTTTTATAGGCAGGGTAATTAGCGCAGTAGCGCTTGATTACAGTTAAGTAAGAGTTTAACCCAATTATTTGTAAACCAAATAATACCAAAAGGAGGTCTCTATAGAGAAGAATTAAACGCGCGTCTTGACTCAACTATTTCTATTCTACGATTTATTTTTTCAAAATAAAAAGGAGACAGGCAAAATGAAGGAAAAGAGTTTGATGCAAGAGCTAATTGGAGAAGTTTTCGGTACTTTTATATTGATTCTCTTGGGCGACGGTGTTGTAGCCAATGTGGGGTTGGCTCCTCGTCTGGCGGCTGGCGGCTATAACTGGAATACCATAACCATCGGCTGGGCATTCGCAGTTATTATCGCTGTTTACGTAACCGGCGGCGTTTCGGGTGCTCACCTGAATCCTGCTGTGACTTTGACCATGGCCATCAAACGTGGCTTCTCATGGGGCAAAGTATTACCTTTCATTGTGGCCCAGGTCATCGGCGCTTTCCTTGGCGCTCTGGCTGTTTACCTGTGCTACCGTGACGGTTTGGTAGCCGCCGGTACCCCCAATGTATGGACGACTGGTCCTGGTAGCGTTTTTGGCCAGACCTTCTGGGGTGCTGGTTCCGCCGCGAATGCAGGCGCATATAGCCTGGTGACCGCCGTTGTTACAGAAATCTTCGGTACCGCAGTCCTTATTTGGGGTATCCTGGCCAGTGGCGATAACAAAAACATGGGTTTGATGCACAATATGGGTCCATTCCTCGTTGGTGGTACCGTGTTGGCCGTCGGCCTCTCACTGGGTGGCCCCAGCGGTTATTCCCTGAATCCCGCCCGTGATTTTGGTCCTCGTTTATTGGGCACCCTCGTGGGCACCCAGGGCCTGTGGGATCCTGAATTCTACTGGCTGTTAGCCCCCGTGATCGGCCCCTTCATTGGTGGACCTATCGGCGCCTTCTGTTATGACTGGTTTGTTTCGGCTGCTTTGAAAGATTAGTTTCTTCCAAAACTTGTAGCTGAACGAGTAGTGGCACACGGATGTCGAAATGCCGTGAGAAAGGAAAAACAATGAAAAAAATAATTAACAAGCCCGAAAATATTGTCAAAGAAGAACTCGAAGGGGTAGCAGTTGCCCATCCTGATCTCGTCAAAGTGCATTATGATCCCCATTTCGTTGTGCGTGTTGATGCTCCCATAAAGGGCAAGGTTGGAATCATCTCGGGCGGTGGTTCAGGTCATGAACCGATGCATGGCGGATTTGTGGGAATGGGCATGTTAGACGCTGCCTGTCCCGGTGCTGTGTTTACGTCCCCGACCCCTGACCAGATGTTGGAAGCCACCAAAGCGGTAAATGGCGGCGCAGGCGTTCTGCACATTGTTAAGAATTACACTGGCGATATCATGAACTTCGAAATGGCTGCCGATCTGGCACGCGGCGAAGGAATTGAAGTGTCCAGCGTGGTGATTGATGATGATGTAGCAGTCAAAGACAGCCTGTATACAGCAGGTCGTCGTGGTGTGGGCAGCACGGTTCTGGCAGAGAAAGTCTGTGGTGCCGCTGCAGAACAGCACAAGTCGCTCAAAGAAGTAACCGATGTGTGTGTCAAAGTGAAAAATTGGGGCCGCAGCATGGGTATGGCGCTGACTTCCTGCACCGTGCCGCATGTTGGCAAACCCACCTTTGATCTGCCGGAAAACGAAATGGAAATCGGTATTGGTATTCACGGCGAACCCGGACGCCAGCGCCTGCCCTTAAAGAGCGCCGACGAAATCGTGGAAATGCTGATGGAGCCCATTATCAGTGATATTCCCTACAAATCCGGTGAGCAGGTATTACTCTTCGTCAACAGCATGGGCGGAACACCGCTCCTGGAGCTGTATGTTGCCTATCGGAAAGCCCACGAAATTGCCAGCAAACATGGCTTAAAAGTCGTTCGCAACCTGATTGGCCCGTATATCACCAGCCTTGAAATGGCCGGTATCTCCATTACCATGTTGAAGATGGATGATGAACTGCTGAAGTTGTGGGACGCCCCGGTGAAGACCCCCGGTCTGCGTTGGGGTATATAGAGTTTAGTAAATTATTTACAAAGGGGGCTGGATGGAAAGTTATTTTCCATCCGGCCCCTTCAATGGAGCCAGTTATGTCGATCGCCCGTGATAATGTTATAGAATGGATCAAGCTGAGCGCAAATACCATTGCTGAGAACAAAGATTATTTAGTTCAGTTGGATGCGGCTATTGGTGATGCCGACCACGGCGCAAATATGGATCGTGGTTTTCAGGCTATTTTGAATAAAACGCAGGAAATTAGTGACAAAGATATCGGTACAATTTTCAAGACTGTGGGAATGACATTGTTATCTACCGTTGGCGGAGCCAGTGGCCCTCTTTATGGCACTTTTTTCCTCCAGGCAGGTATGAAAACAGCAGGTAAGATGGAGCTTTCTCTTGAAGATTGGACCAGTGCATTAGAAGCCGCGTTAAGCGGCGTAGTGATGCGCGGAAAAGCCGAGTTGGGAGATAAAACCATGGTGGATGGTTTGACTCCGGCCGTTAACGCCCTCAAAGACGCCGTAGACAAAAAATTGCCAATTGGGAAAGCATTATCGCTGTCTGCAGAGGCAGCCAGGCAAGGTATGGAATCAACGACCCCGTTGGTTGCCCGCAAGGGTCGCGCCAGCTATCTGGGCGAACGGAGTGCTGGACATCAGGACCCGGGGGCGACCTCAACGTATTTACTTCTTAAAGCCGCCGCCGATACCTGGGCAAATTGTTAGACGCTGAAATTTCGTTTTACCAATCCAATTCAAAAAAATCAGGAGATGAGTAAATGGCTAAATATGCAGCAGCAGTAGATCAGGGTACAACCAGTACCCGTTTTATGATCTTTGATCATTCCGGCAAGGTTGTTGCCGTGGATCAAAAAGAACATGAACAGATTTACCCCAAACCCGGTTGGGTTGAACACAACCCGATGGAAATCTGGTCACGCACCCAGGAAGTCATTCATGGCGCTCTCGATAAAGCCGGTATTGCTCCCGCGGATATCTCCGCGGTCGGTATTACCAATCAGCGTGAAACCACCGTCGTTTGGGAAAAAGCGACCGGTAAACCGGTGTACAATGCCATCGTCTGGCAGGATACCCGTACCGATCTCATCTGCAATGAACTGGCCAAAGATGGCGGTCAGGACCGCTTCCGCTTAAAAGTCGGCCTGCCCCTGGCTACCTATTTCTCCGGTCCGAAAATTAAATGGATCCTCGACAATGTCGAAGGTGTGCGCGCCAAAGCCGAAAAAGGCGAAGTGCTCTTTGGCAATATCGATACCTGGGTCATCTGGAACCTGACCGGCGGCCCCAAAGGCGGCGTCCATGTAACCGACGTCTCCAATGCCTCCCGCACCATGTTAATGAATCTGGAAACCCTGGATTGGGATCCCGATATGCTCAAAGTCATGGGCATCCCGAAAGCCATGCTGCCCAAGATTTCACCCTCAAGCGGTGTTTATGGTAATGCAGTTGGCGAATTGGCCGGCATTCCCGTGGCCGGCGACCTGGGCGACCAACAGGCAGCCCTCTTCGGCCAGACCTGTTTCAGCCCCGGCGAAGCCAAAAACACCTATGGTACCGGCTGCTTCATGCTGTTAAACACCGGCACCAAACCCGTACAGTCCAAAAATGGTCTGCTGACCACATTGGGTTACAAAATCGGCGATCAGCCGGCCGTGTACTGCCTGGAAGGCTCCATTGCCATTACCGGCGCTCTGGTACAGTGGCTGCGCGATAACCTGGGCTTAATTGCCAAATCACCCGATGTAGAAGCTCTGGCCCGCACCGTGGAAGATAACGGCGGTATCTATTTCGTGCCCGCCTTCTCCGGTCTGTTCGCCCCCTATTGGAAGAGCGATGCCCGCGGCGCCATTGTCGGTATGACCCGCTATGTCAACAAAGGCCACATCGCCCGCGCTACCCTGGAAGCCACCGCTTTCCAGACCCGCGAAGTTTTGGATGCCATGAATAAAGATTCAGGTGTGAATCTGACCGCCCTCAAAGTTGACGGTGGTATGGTTTACAATGATCTGCTCATGCAGTTCCAGGCCGATATCCTGGGTGTGCCCGTCATTCGCCCGTCCGTTGCCGAAACAACCGCTCTGGGCGCTGCCTACGCTGCCGGTTTGGCTGTGGGCTTCTGGGCAAAGATCGAAGATCTGCGCGCCAACTGGGGCAAAGATCACGAATGGACTCCCAAGATGGATGTTGCTCTGCGCGACAAAGAATACAAAAACTGGAAGAAAGCTGTCACCCGCACTTTCGATTGGGTCGAAAACTAATCCGGTTTTTCAACGATGAAATCGAAGAGGCGGTCTTTTGGCCGCCTCTTCATGAAAACATAATTTTTGGTTTTTTCTGACTTAATTAAATCATCATCACGGAGAAAACGGTGGCTTCTAAAAGAACTAAAAAAGGCAAAAAGAGCGAACAACAGGGTGAAGAGAAACAGCAACAACAACTTCATCCCACCCCGTGGATATCGATGAATTCGGGTTTAAAAATTATTGCCATTACCAGCATCGGCATGGCGGTTTTGACCATGTGGCAGTTGATTCCACAGATCGGCTGGCTGGAAGGCATTTTGTATGGATTACTCTTTGGTGGTATGATTTGGGCAATATTTTTCGGGATGCAATTATTCTTTAAATTCACCCGAAGGTAATTATTAGAGGTATAGGTTTTGAACAGCGTAGTGGATGTTATTGGTAAACAGGACGAAACCGCCTGGGAAAAAATTTGGTCGCCTTACGATGCAGCCACTTACCGGGCAGTTTTGGAAAAATTATTCAAAGATGATGTGGTTTTGGAAATCGGAGCGGGTGATTTGCGTCTTGCTATTTTAATGGCCCAAATTTCTCGTAAAGTTTACGCCATTGAAATACAGAGAGATGTTTTAGAGCTTCAATCGCAATCATTACCAGATAACTTAATTGTCCTGAACGAAGACGCGCTCACCTTTCCTTTTCCAATAGACATCAGTGCAGCGGTTCTATTAATGCGTCATTGCACCCATTTTCAACATTATGCCGAGCGATTAAAAAATGCCGGCTGTCAGAGGTTGATCACCAATGCACGTTGGGGGATGGGGATTGAAGAAGTTCTTTTACAACTGAATAGAATTCCTTACCGGCAGGCTCAAATGGGATGGTATGCCTGTTGGTGTGGATCGGCCGGTTTTAAGGTCGGGGCAGCCGAGGCCTACTCGCCTGAAATGGATTTAAATATTCAAGAGGTGATTAATTGTCCACAGTGTGTTGTTTGTTAAATGAAGGCTTGGCTAAGAAGAGCATTGAACTTTTCTTAATATTTTTGCAGGAGAGGTTAAACCCCATTTTTGACAGGGAGAGAGTCGATGAGTAAACCGAGTGTTATTATTATTGGGGCAGGTTTCACGGGTGTTGCTACCGCACATGATCTGGCATTGCGTGGTTTTGATGTCACAGTGGTTGAGCGCGGCGAAATTGCCAGTGGAACCTCTGGCCGCACGCATGGTCTGCTGCACAGTGGGGCGCGTTATGCAGTGAAAGATCAGGAATCGGCGATTGAATGTATTGATGAAAATATGATCTTGAGAAAGATCGTGCCGCAGGTGATTGAACCCAACGGTGGTTTGTTTGTGGCATTGGATGACAGCGATATGGAATATGCGGATAAATTTGTTGAAGGTTGTACCGCCTGCCATATTCCAACCGAAGAGTTATCTGCTGCTGAAGCTTTGCGGCTTGAACCTAATCTTAATCCCAAAGTGCTGCTTGCCTATACGGTTCCGGATGGTACTTTTGATCCCATTCGTCTGGCACTGGCTTTTGCCGCTTCTGCGCGAAAAAATGGCGCAAAATTCCATACGTATACCGAAGTTGAAAACTTAATCGTTAACGGTCAGGGTGATGTCACCGGCATTAATTACTGGGACCGCACCAACAACGTCCGTGGAGAAATGCATGCCGACATCGTGGTCAATGCAACGGGTGCCTGGGTGGGCCAGGTCGTCGAAAAAGTTGGCGCAAAAGTGCCCATTTTACCGACTCCGGGTGTGATGGTGGCTTATGACCAGCGTTTTGCTCAACGGGTTATCAACCGATTAAATGCGCCCGGCGACGGTGATATTGTTTTGCCGCAGCGTCGAATGATGGTGGTAGGAACTACGTCGTTTGAAGTTAACGATCTGGATTATGTACCTGTGGTGGATGAGCAGGTAAAAATGATGTTGGAACGCGGCTCTGAATTGCTGCCGGGTATTCGCCATGCCAAACAACGCGGCGCTTATATGGCAACCCGTCCGTTAATCGGCAGCGGATCAATGGGCCGCAGTGTTGCCCGTACTTTTAAATGTTTTG
>JAJTBH010000037.1 GCA_021287005.1 Anaerolineae bacterium | reverse complement strand
CGAACCGGACGGGCCGGTCACTGCCGTCAGGCAGCCGGTGGGAATATCAACATTGAGGTTTTTCAGGTTAAATTTATCGGCGTTTTTCACCCGCACGACGCCGGTTGGCGCTCTGAAAGCGGTTTTGGAGGGGTGTTCTTCATTTAAGTACATTCCGGTGACGGATGTTTCCTGGCGTTTAATTTCATCCAACCGGCCCTGCCCGATCACAAGACCGCCGTGTTTGCCCGAGCCGGGACCGATGTCAATGATATAATCGGCCTCTTTTAACACGTCCAGATCGTGTTCAATCACCGCCACGGTATTACCCGCATCGCGCAGTTTTTTAAGGATGGCGATCAGGCCGGCCGTGTCTTTGGGGTGCAGCCCGATGGTGGGTTCGTCCAACACATAAATAATGCCCGACAAATCGGAAGCCAGCACGGCCGCCCGCCGCACCCTTTGTAATTCGCCGCCCGAGAGAGTCATGGTCTGGCGGTCCAGGGTCAGGTAAGCCAGCCCAACGTTAACAAAACGGCCGATTTTGGTCTCGATATCCCGCAAGTAGTCGGTTACGAGATGCTGTTCTCTTTCATTTAATGTAAGCCTCAGCGCCTGAATCCATGCCAGTAATTCTTCCAGAGATAACGCCGAAAGTTGGGGCAGGCGGGTTTCGTTAACGGTGGCGCTGCGGCTCAAAGCCGTCAGTCGTTCGCCGTTGCAGGTTTGACAGGGCGTCGAATCAAAATATTGACCCAGCCGTTCGACATTTTTTTCCTTGTCCGCAAGCCGCCGCCACAACATGGGTAGCAGCCCTTCAAAACGGCCGCTCGAAGCCGTTTTAGGAGGTTTAATGGCGGGTAAGGCTTTTTGCAGGGTTTCACTTTCAACCCCTTCAAACAGAATCAACTTTTGAAGTTCGCTGAACTGCGCCACCGGCAGCCGCACCGGCAGCGGTAAACCGTAATGCTGGTAGGCGGCATATAACACGCCGGTCTGGTATTCGGCGAATTTATACACCCAGAAATCCACCGCGCCGTCTTCCAGGCTTAAGGTTTGATTAACGACCCTGTTTAAATTAACCCGCAGCACCCGGCCCAGGCCCTCACAGGCAGGGCAGGCGCCTTCGCGTGTATTAAACGAAAACGCGCTGCGGGTCAGTTTATCCATGCGCTGACCGCAGAAAATGCAGTCCATATACACCTTAAATTGATCGCCGATCCTTTCAGTTTCTTCCCGGCAATCGGCCGCCGCCACCCTGCGCCCGCAGTGCGGGCAGTCACGTTTGGCCAGTTTTTCATACACCAGGCGCAGATCGGTGTAAATGTCGCTTTGCGTGCCCAACGTGGAACGCGGATTTTTATTGTGGTCGTTTTGTGAAATCATGATGGCCGGGGAGGTATGCCGCACGGCCTCAACATCCGGCTTGCGAATGCCCTGCATGCCGATCGCCTCAAGGTATTGACGCTGACACTCGGTGAAGAGCACGTCCACCAGCAGGGTCGACTTACCCGAACCGGAAAGCCCGCTAAACACGACCAGTTTTTCCCTGGGAATTTCCAGGCTGACGTTTTTTAAATTACCTTCGTTGGCATTGATAATCGAAATATTCAAAATTAAACTCGCTTTCAAAAATGGAGGGTGTTTTAAGAGATACAAACCATTTAACTCTTTTAACACCCTCGCGTATTTTTTTGTATATGATTAATTGTATAACATTACTGCAACTGATAAGGTTTAATATACGGGCGGTGTTTGAACCACAGCCCATATGCCCCATTTTTCAAGCGTCACGCCCGGCCCCTGGCATCCCGAAAACCCGCACATGGGTGAAAAACCCGTTCCTCACCCGGTGTTGGGGGGGCGCAACCCACACCGCCGCCTTTTTTCTCACCCGCCAGAGCTTGCCATTAACACAAATACAAATTATTATTTAAAATAAGTTTACATAATCACTATAAGGTTTAAACCATAAAACGAGGTTCTTTTGTCCATCCGCCCGATTGATATTGCCCGCAAACTTGGCCTGAGTACCACCAGCTTAAGGGTTTACGAAGAAATGGGACTGGTGCCGCCCGTCAGCCGCACGCCGCACGGTTACCGCCGCTATACCAACGAACATATTGCTTATTTTATCTGTTTCAGGCGCATGATCCCGGCCTTTGATACGACCTTTATTAAAAACGTGCTGCAGGATGTGCAAAAAGGCCAGATCGATTGCGCCTATTGGCGCATCACCCGGGCTCAAGCCCGGTTATGGAATGAACGGCAGACGGCTCAAAAATTCTCGGAGCGTATCTCCCAAAAATCCGAGCCATCTTTTACATTCGGCAAAAAGCTGATGAATATCAAAGAAATCAGCCAAAAAACCGACATCCCCGTTACCACCATCCGGCATTGGGAAAAAGCCGGTTTAATCAGCCCGCATCGCGACAAAAACAACGGCTATCGCCTGTACGACGATAAACATATCCAGCAGTTATTAACCCTGTTTGTGATCAAGTTATCGGTACGCGACAACCGTCAGAAACATTTTATCGGTAAAATAAAAGAAGCCTATGCCGGTTTTGAATATGAGGATGGTGCAAAAATCCAAAAATTTATGGACGATATTAATCAACGGCTTGATACCATGAACCGTTTGCAGATTGAAGCTCTGCTGGCGCTTCAACACCTCTGCCAGCAGGTGCAAAGCGGTTTATTTAACGATGGTCTCGATTAACCGCCCTCCGAATCTGATAACTTTAAGAGACATAAAAAGCGACATTTTTTATCTGGATTTGGTATAATTAACTTATAAAGGTTTGGGGGGGTTTTGATTAAAAACTTCTCAATTTTTAACCCAAAAATCTCCAAATTTCACCCGAAATCCTGGCCGTCCGGGTAGCGGCTGAGCGTTTTTATTACCCACTGGAATAATTCCCATCATCCAATCTCCGAACTGAGCCGGTTTTTGTTAGCCGGCTCAGTTCACGTTTTGGGTTAAACGTATTTACTCACCGGACCTATCCATAAAGAATGAAAAACCTATGACCCCACCCCAACCCCTCCCCGATGGACCATTAAATTCGGTTGGAATCAATCATTGCGGGGAGGGACAAGGATTTTTTTGCAAAGGAAGGGGCTGGCAGCCCCTTCCTTTGCAAATTTTCTTCCTCCCCCGGCAAACGGATGTTGAGCTTAAATTGTGTTATTTCGCCGGGGGAGGGTTGGGTGGGGGCCAAAAGCACCACCGGTGAGTAAATACGGTTAAACAACCGGTATTCCTGTTCTGATTAACCGGGGCGGGAAAAAACAAAAAAGCTTTAAAATCACCCGCCATATCGCCCTTGCCCCGGGTAAAGCAGCCCCTTTTTTTGTGTTTGATCGGGTATAATAACCTGATAACGATTGGGGATTCGATCGTTAATCGTTTTATCCGTATTTGTTTGTCAGCTCATCCGTTTATCTCAGGTTTTTAACCGGTTTATATTTTTGCCGGATACTTAACATAGATAACTTTTTATTCATTTTGCGTTAAACGTTTTATCGGAAAAATTTTTTCTTTTTTACCGGCAAGACGTTAAATTTTTTTTATTTACTTTATTTCGAAAGGACAGATCCATGCCTGTTTCCAACAAAACCCGTACCCTTCGTCTCTGTCTGTTTGCCGTCATTTATTTTTTACAGGGCGGCGTCATGACCTATCTCTCCGCTTTTAATACGCTTTATTTACGTTCGTTTGATATTTCATTTTCCTTGATCGGCATTGTGGCCGGTATCGCCATGATCCCCTTCATTTTAAAGATATTCATCGGGCTGCTCAGTGACCGGGTTAACCTGTTTAATCGCGGGCACCGCAAACCCTACATCATTCTCGGCATCCTGCTGCAATCGCTGGCCTTTTTGCTGCTGACCGTCTGCAAACCCGACAGCCAGTTTGGCCTGTATATCGGTGCCATGGTTCTGGTCGCCCTGGGCATGTCCACCTACGATACCACCACCGACGGTTTATCCATCGACACCACCAGCCGCCAGGATCGCGGCCTGGTGCAGGGGCTCATGGTCGGCGGGCGCGCCATCAGCGTGGTGATCACCGCCGTTCTGATGGGCATCTTTGCACACGCCGGCAACTGGAACGCCATCTTTTACATGGTCTCGGCCCTGGGGCTGCTGGCCCTGGTGTTTGCCTTTCTGGTGGAAGAAAACAAAGAGCGCCCGGCGGAAACCGAGTTTTCCGGGGCTGCCTTCAGTGCTTTTAAAGATAAAAGCCTGCTGCTTTTCATCCTGATGGGTTTTGTGTATCCCCTGGCCCTCTACAGCACCGAAGGCATGATCAGCCCTTATTTAAATGAAGCGCTGGGTGTTTCACTCGAGCAGGTCGGGCTTTACACCGGCGTATACGGCATTGGCACCTTCTTTGGTGCGCTTTTCGGCGGCCCGCTGATGAAACGTATTAAAGAGCGCGCCAGCCTGATTAGCGCCCTGGTGATTACCACCCTGGTGACTCTGCTGCTGGCGGTTGCCCCCTCGGCTGCTTTTATGTGGGTGGTGGTGTTCCTGTTTGGTGTGGCGTTCGGTTTTTATTCCACGGCTTATTTTGCGATGGGCATGGAATTTTCAGACCCGCGCATTGCCGCCTTTATGTTTTCGGTGATCATGGCCGTGGGCAACTTTGCCATCGCTGCCGGTTCGGCGCTGGCGGGCGGCCTGGTGGATGCAGTCGGTTTTCGCCCCATGTTTTTTATCTTCGCCGCCGTGCATGTCTGCGTACTGCCCATTATTTTTGGCGTCTTTAAATTTCACCGGCAAAAAAGCGCGGCCGCCGTTTAATCGGATGCAAACCCGCCAGATTAATAAATTTCCATCTTTTTTCTTCGATCTGGGCCGGTTTCCATTTTCCGGCTCAGACCGCCCTTTCAGACTTTAATAAAAATATAAAGGAGGCGTCTCTTGAAAAATAAAGCGGATGTGATTGAATGGCTGGAGGAGAATCGTAAAATCTTCACCGACATGGCCGACGCCATCTGGCAGCGCCCCGAACTGGCCTTTCACGAATTTTTTGCCTCGGCCTTGCAGGCCGATTTTTTGGAAGAACAGGGCTTTCGGGTGACACGCGACGTAGCCGGGATTAATACCGCCTTCATCGCCGAATACGGCCAGGGCAGCCCCGTCATCGCCTTTGCCGGGGAGTACGACGCGCTGCCGGCCCTCTCGCAAAAAGCCGCCCCCATTAAAGAAGCCCTGGCGCCCGGCGCGGCCGGGCATGGCTGCGGGCACAACCTGTTGGGCACGGCCCACGTCGCGGCCGTGGCTGCCCTGAAAGGTTGGATGGCCGAGAACCACATTAACGGCACGCTGCGTTATTACGGCTGCCCGGCCGAAGAAGCGGGCGGTGCCAAAACCTACATGGCGCGCGACGGCCTGTTTGACGACCTGGATGCCGCCTTTAACTTCCACCCGCTTTACGCCAACACGGCCAGCAAAGGCAGCATGATCGGCGTTAACACCCTGCGTTTTCGTTTTCACGGGCGCTCGGCGCATGCCGGCGCGGCACCCCACCTGGGACGTTCGGCCCTGGACGCGGTGGAATTGTTAAACATCGGCATCAATTACCTGCGCGAACACGTCACCCCGGATGTGCGTATGCACTACAGCATTACCAACGGCGGCGGCGCGCCCAACGTAGTGCCGGCCGAAGCCGAAGGTGTGTATATGATTCGCGCCCACCAGCCCGACAACCTGCGCGAAGTTACCCAACGCGTGCGCAAAATTGCGCAGGGTGCGGCCCTGATGACCGAAACCGAGGTGGAAGAAATTTTTGTGGCCGCCCTTTCCAGCATGCTCAACAACCACACCCTGGCCGACCTGCAATACGCCAACATGCAGGAGGTCGGCCCGATTATCTGGAGCGACAGCGAGCTCGATTTTGCCCGCCAAATTAACCAGGCTTACCCGCCCGGCACGGATGCGGCCATCATGGCCGATTACGGATTTACAGCCGAAAAGCTGAGCGCGCCGCTTTTGGGAGAAAATTACGCCCCGCTGGACGAGGGAAAAATCGCCACGGGCTCCACCGACGTGGGCGACCTGAGCTGGAAAACCCCGGTCAGCATGCTCACCACCGCCTGCTGGAGCCTGGCTTCCGTGGGGCATAGCTGGGGCGTGGTGGCCACATCAGGCATGTCCATCGGGCACAAGGGTATGCTGCACGCCGCCAAGGTCATGGCGCTTTCCGCCATAGACCTGTATACCCAACCCGAAACCCTGCGCCGGGCGCGCGCCGAATTTGAAAAGCAGTTAAAGGCCCACCCCTATGTGAACCCCATCCCCGCCCACATCCAGCCGCCGCGTTTCGAACCCGGCCAGGAGTAAATTCACGAATAATCGGGTTGCATTTTTTGGCGACAATGACAGAAAACGTAGGGTGGCGTTCTAACGAACTGCGCAAAACACGGCACATCTATCCGCCAGGTAAAAGTGCGGAACCCACCGTTTTGCGCCCGGTTTGTCGTAACGATTCAACGGTGCGTTGAACCTTTTGTACATCAAACCGGACCGACTGCTTTTGCTCAGAACGGTTCAGCTCACCCTACACTTACTCATCACCCCTGTCATCCCGACCAACGGGAGGGATCTGCGACTCGGAATAGGGCCGATTTTTCAGCATGCGGAACACAGATCACAAATCTCTGGATCTAAAATTGGACCGCCTGAGCCTCCCAATTTTAAATTCCATTGACAAATCCTTCATCTTATCGTAAAATTACGATATAGACTATGAGCAAAAGCAACCCTACCCTGCGTATCCTCTCTGCTGATGAAAAACGCCTGGCCAAAATGCTCAAGGCGCTGGGTAACCCGGTGCGTTATGAAATTGTGCAGATTCTGGCCGAACGCAAAGCCTGCATCACCGGCGACCTGGTGGACTGCACCACCCTGGCCCAATCCACCGTCAGCCAGCACCTGAAGGTGTTAAAAGAAGCCGGCCTGGTGTCGGGAGAAATCAACGGCCCGGCCACCTGTTATTGTTTAAACAGCAGCGCCATCCAGTGGATGAAAACCCAGATTGACAACTGGCTGCCCGACTGCTGTCGTTAGGTAACCCATCCTGCCCGCACGGCAGGATTTATTTTGGCTTTTATAATCGTATTTTTGCGATAAAAGGAGTGAAACTATGACAATGACCGAATCTTCAAGCCGTTATTTTCAACAGGTGGCCGAACAGTGGGATAATCTGCGCGCCGGTTATTTCAGCGAGGCCGTGCGTGATACGGCCATTCGTAAAGCCTATCTGCGCCCCGAAATGGCGGTGGCCGATGTGGGCAGCGGCACCGGTTTTGTGGCGGCGGGCCTGGCGCCGCTGGTTAAACGTGTTTATGCGGTGGACGGCTCGCAGCAGATGCTGGATGTGGCTAAAAAGAATCTGGCGGCTTTCGCCAACATCGAATACCACGTCGCCGACGGTGCTACGCTGCCCTTCCCCGCTGACAGCCTGGATGCGGCCTTCGCCAACATGTACCTGCATCATACCCCCGATCCGCTGGCCGCCATCCGTGAGATGGTGCGCTGCCTGCGCCCCGGCGGACGCCTGGTGATCACCGACATGGATGCGCACCCCTACGCCTGGCTGAAGGAAGAAATGGCCGACGTCTGGCAGGGTTTTGAGCGCGATCAGGTGCGCGCCTGGTTTGAAGAAGCCGGCCTGGTAAACGTGGTGGTCGACTGCACCGGCCAGTCCTGCTGCGCCGAATCGCAAAACTCCACCATCAGCGACGCCCGGGGGCGTTCGGCCAGCATCAGTATTTTTGTCGCCACGGGCACGCGCCGTTTGCAGATGCGCGATGCGGTGCAGGAAAATTACGCCGCGGTTGTGGAAGCCAAATCCAGCAATGAAAATACCTGCTGCGGTTCGAACAGTTCTTCAAGCTGCTGCAGCGGAACCAAATATGAAGATGTGACCTTTAAAACCGGTTATTCGGCTTCAGAGTTGGCCGCTGCGCCCGGCGAAGCCGCCGATATTTCACTCGGCTGCGGCAACCCGCTGGCCCTGGCCGGGCTTAAGAATGGTGAAGTTGTGCTGGATATCGGCAGCGGCGGCGGGTTGGATGCCTTTCTGGCCGCCGAACGGGTCGGTTCAACGGGGCGTGTGATCGGCGTGGATATGACCCCGCAAATGCTGGAACGCGCCCGCGCCACGGCCTTAAAAAACGGCATCAGCAATGTTGAATTTCGCCAGGGTTTTGCCGAAGATTTGCCCGGCGAGACGCAGAGTGTGGATGTGATCATCTCCAACTGCGTGATTAACCTGACCGAAGATAAAGGGCGTGTTTTTCGCGAGGCTTTCCGCGTGTTAAAGATGGGCGGCCGCCTGGAGGTGAGCGATATGGTCACATCCGGCCCGGTGCCGGTTGAACTGCGCGAAAGCGCGATCGGCTGGTCGGAATGTGTGATGGGCGCTCTGCCCGAGGCGGAATATCTTGATCTGATAACCCAGGCCGGTTTTACGAACATCAAAACCCGGCGCAGCGCCAGCATGGGGGATGCTTTTGGAATTGCGGTTTACAGTGTGATTGTTTCCGCTGTAAAACCGGACCCCGCACACCCTCAGGCCGCGAGCTGCTGTGGCAGCTAAGGCCACGGATTCAAAAAACCGGGCTGCGGCATGTTTTAAGGTCGATATCAAAGGGATGCTGAATGTGTGGTGCGGTCGTTTTTTGACCGCACCGCTTCCGCCTCAAACTTGTTTATCTTTTTCCTGCCGGGCCGGTCAATGCTCACGCGCCCGGGCCGTTTAACCCGGCCCCCGGCGCGGCTATCCGGTTAATTTTACATTTTAATTTTATGGATACTCCCAACCTCGAAACCCTCTACATTACCATGCACGACCGGCTTTGCCTGTTCATTTGCAGCCGCACCGCTTATGCCGCCGATGCCGAAGATATCCTGCAGGATGTCTTCCTGCGCATCCATACCCATCTGGGCAGCGTGCGCGAAGTGGAAAAACTGGAAAGCTGGATTTACCAGGTGGCGCGCAACAGTATTATTGATTATTACCGCCGTGGCCGGCGCCTGGTGGAATTAAAAAACGATCTGCCCGCTGAACTTGAAGAAGAAAACGAGCCCGACCCCGGTTTGGCGCCCTATCTGCGCCAACTGGTGGAATCTTTGCCCGAACCTTACCGGCAGGCCATTCAATTGACCGATTATGAAGGCCTGAGTCAAAAAGAGATGGCCGGACGCCTGGGCATATCCATTTCGGGAGCCAAATCACGCGTGCAGCGCGCCCGCCTGAAAATTAAAGAAATGATGTTGTTATGCTGCCATTATGAATTCGACAAACGCGGCGCCATCCTGGAGTATCGCGAAAGATGCTGCTGCTGCGACGATAATCAACCCTGTCGTTAAATAAACCCGAATTTTGCGTCCTTTTTAAAAGATCTCCGTCTATATAGTAAATTTACGATTTAGGAGATAGTTAATCATGGACTTTATTACACAGCTTATTATGCAATCGGCCGGTTTGGTCTGGTCCACTTTTACCCACAACTGGCCCTTTTTACTCATCAGCACCCTGATGGCCGTTTCACTGAGTTTCTTTTTTGATGCGCAAAAAGTATCATCCCTGCTGGCGCGTTACCAGGGCAGCGGCGTGATCGGCGCCACCCTGCTGGCGGTGGGCACGCCGCTCTGTTCCTGCGGCACCACGGCCGTGGTGCTGGGTATGATGGCCAGCAGCATCCCCTGGGCTCCGGTGATCGCTTTTATGGTTTCTTCACCGCTCACCTCGCCCGAAGAACTGATTTACAGCGCCGGCCTGTTCGGCTGGCCTTTTGCACTGGCTTTCTTTTTTTCATCCATATTCCTGGGCCTGTTGGGCGGCCTGGCCGGTTGGTATTTTGAGAGCCGCGGCTGGTTAAAAAACCAGACCCGCTTTCAAGCCCCGCCCAAAAAGGAGGCTGCCGCCCCGGCCTGCCAGTGCAGCCCCGCCCCCGTCACCCCGGTTTTACGTCCCGCGCTGGCCACTGCCCAAAACGCGCCTGCTTGCGCCTGCACAACCACCGTTCAAAATCCGGCGCCGCTTGTTCCGGTCTCAAAGCCCGCTGCCGCCAGCCCGGCCTGCGATTGTTCCGCCGCGCCGGAAAACCCGGTCGTTAAAAACCGCTTGGATTGGAAAAAATTTTTAAATGAATGCCGGATAACCGGCCAGCGCCTGCTGCTGATGTTTTTCGGTTTTGCCTTTATTGGATATTTCCTCAACGGGTTAATCCCCACCGAATGGGTTTCCGCCATTTTTGGTAAAGGCAGTCTTTACAGCGTGCCGCTGGCCGCCACGCTGGGTCTGCCCCTTTATATCAACAGTGAAGCGTCGCTGCCGCTGGTGCGTGCGTTGATTGACGGCGGTATGAGCCGCGGGGCCGCCCTGGCATTTCTCATCACCGGCGCGGGCACCTCGATTGGCGCCGTCACCGGCGCATTAACCATCGCGCGCTGGCGGGTGATCGGCCTGGTGGTCGGCACACTCTGGGCCGGCGCCATCATCAGCGGTTATATTTTTAATTTTCTGCTGGCGAGCGGAATTTTATAACAGGAGACCTTCAAAGGCATCGTCCTTTATAAATCCGACCGTCGAAATCACTCGTTATAAAAAAAATCCGCCCCTTGTATGTAAGGGGCGGATTTTTTGGCACAACGGATTTTATCAGTTTAGCCCCTGCCCGCTTGACATGGAGTGCACTCAAGGTGTTATGATTTTTATATATCAAACAAATTCTGTTTAATTTTGAACCGGCCAGTCCGGTATGAAAGAAGGAATAAAAATATGGAAAAAAGAAACATTGGAAAAAGTGATTTACAAACCGGCGCCATCGGCCTGGGCTGCATGGGTATGTCCGATTTTTACAGCAACCGCGACGATAACGAATCGATCCGCACCATCCTGAGAGCGCTGGACCTGGGTGTCACGCTGTTGGACACCGCCGACATGTACGGGGTCGGCAAAAACGAAGAACTGGTGGGCCAGGCCATCCGGCAGCGCCGGGATGAAGTGATTCTCGCCACCAAGTTTGGCAACGTCAGGGGGCCCAACGGCGAATTCCTGGGTATTAACGGCCGCCCCGACTATGTTAAGTCGGCCTGCGAAGCCAGCTTAAAACGCCTGGGCGTGGATACGATTGACCTCTATTACCAGCACCGCGTCGACCCGCAAACGCCCATCGAAGAAACCGTCGGCGCTATGGCCGACCTGGTGCAGCAGGGCAAGGTGCGTTACCTGGGTATGTCCGAGGCGGCGCCGGCCACTCTGCGCCGGGCGCACGCCGTGCACCCCATCACAGCCTTACAAACCGAATACTCCCTGTGGAGCCGCGAGGTGGAGGATGAAATTTTGCCGACCTGCCGCGAACTGGGCATCGGTTTTGTGCCTTACAGCCCACTCGGGCGTGGATTTTTAACCGGGCAGATTAAAAAATTCGAAGACCTGGCCGAAGATGACTTTCGCCGCTACCAGCCCCGCTTTCAGGGAGAAAATTTTAACAAAAACCTGGAACTGGTAAAACACATCAACGAGCTGGCCGCACAAAAGGGCTGCAAACCGGCCCAGTTGGCGCTGGCCTGGCTGTTGGCGCAGGGGCAGGATGTCGTTCCCATCCCCGGCACCAAACGCGTCTCTTACCTCGAAGAAAACATCGGCGCGCTGGAAGTGAAACTGAGTGCGCAAGACCTGCGGCGCATTGATGAAATCGCGCCCAAAGGCATTGCCGTGGGCGATCGTTACGCCAATATGAGCACGGTGAACCGGTAAATTAAAACAGGGCAGCGAAGAATGCATTCTTCGCTGCCCTGTCGGGACCTTTAAAAAATCTTCTCAAGATGTATTCGGAAATTTAATTGTTTTTTTACCTAACTCAATTCTTTTTTTAACAAGGCTTCCATCCGGGCCGCCGGCATGGGTTTATAAAAATAATAACCCTGAATCTCGTCGCACTTAATCTCCTTGAGGATACACATCTGTTCTTCCGTCTCCACCCCTTCGGCAATCACCTGCAAATTAAGCGTTTCGGCCAACTGCAAAATGATCTTAACGATGCTCTCCTCCTTACTGCCCAGCGTGATGCCGCGAATAAACTGGACGTCAATTTTAATGCGGTCCACCGGCAGTATTTTAATGCGGCTGAGCGAGGAATATTCGGTGCCAAAATCGTCAATCGAAAGACTAACCCCCAGGTTTTTTAGTTCATTTAAGGCATTAATAATCACCTCGGGCTCGTGGATGGCGATGCTTTCGGTGACCTCCAGTTCAAGATAAGCCGGATTAAGCCCGGTTTCCGCCAAAATTCCGGCAATGTTGCTCACCAGTTTACGGTTTAAAAACTGCCCCAGTGAAAGATTAACCGCCACACGCACCGGTTTTAATCCCATATCCTGCCAGATTTTGTTCTGGCGGCATGCGGTTCTGGCCACCCAATCGCCGATCGGCGAAATCAGGCCGGTTTTTTCGGCCAATGGAATAAACTCGGCCGGAGAGATCATACCGCGTTGCGGGTGGTTCCAGCGGATCAGAGCTTCCATGCCCACGATCTCGCCGGTTTCGGTGAGCACCTGGGGCTGGTAATACAGTTCCAGTTCGTTACGCTCCAGGGCCCGGTATAAATTATTTGAAAGTTCAATGTTCTTTAAAAAGTCTTTTTTCAACTCTGAAGTGCAGAGCACGTAACGATTTTTGCCTTTTTCTTTGGCCAACGTCATGGCCAGGTCGGCGTTTTTAATCAGTTCTCCCGATGTTTCGCCATCCATCGGAAAAACGGAGATGCCCGCACTGGCAGTCGTAAAAATTTCCTGATTTTTAATGGTCACCGGTTGGCGGAATGTATTCATGACTTTATTGGAAATTTGGCGCACATCCTCAAATCGAATCACCTGGGGAAAAATGATAATAAACTCATCCGCCCCAAAACGCGCCACCGTGTCATAACTGCGGATGCAGCCGGCAAGGCGCTGCGAAACCTGCAAGAGCAGTTCATCGCCGCCATCATGCCCCATGGTATCGTTAATCACCTTCAGGTTGTCGATATCAATGAACATGACCACAATCATTTTTTCGGTACGTTTGGCCATATCGATGGCTTCATCCATGCGTTCTTTTAATAAATTGCGGTTGGGCAGGGTGGTTAATATATCAAAATAAACCAGGTAATTTATTTCTCTTTCCGCTTCCACCTTTAACCAGATATCCCGAATTAAATTGGTAATGACGTTTAATAAATCCAGGTTTTCCGACGTCCATTTTTTAATAACATGTGCTGCATCCAGCGCCAGAAAACCGGTTATGATATCCTTGTTAACCAGAGGCATAATGGTAAAAAACTTAATCCGGTTGGATTTTAGCCAGGCGACCCCGGCATGGCTGTCGGGCAGCAGCGCTGCATTGGGAATGGACACAACACCATCGTTTATCAGGCGGCCGATATCTACCCAGGCGGGCAGTTCAGCGGCATTCCAGGCATAGGGCGCCATCTCATCACTGCGATTCCAGCGATAGACCTGGCCCGGCATATTTGGGTTGCCAAAAAACATCACCAGTGACACACGATCCACCTCAAAAAATTCAGCCACCAGGGCCACCAGTTCATTCAATTTTTCATCCAGGTTTTTTTCATTGGCGGTCACAAAATGGGTCGAGATTTGCGAAATCAGTTTTTGATATTTAACCTGTCGTTCCTTTTCGGCCAGGCGTGATAAATAAAGATGGTTGATATAAAACGCAATTCCCAGGAAAATCCCAAAAATGATAATACGGATAATCTGATCTGAATATTCCACAACCATGATGTTGGTGGGTGAATTAAAAAGCATCCAGGTCAGTGTGAATATAGTGGAAGCGCCGACCGTCGTCAGAACCCAGCGATTATTAAAAACAATTGAAACAATCACCAGAATCATGGGAATGGTTAATGCGTAAAAGCCCGTTTTGTCGAGGTATCTTAAAGTGACCAACGGAATGGTGACGGTCATCACCGCGGAGGAAAGGAAATCTTTATATTTTATGGAAATATTTAAGTCTTGAATGGTTTGTAAAACCAGGCCAAGCAGCAAAATGAAAAACGCAAATACCATAGCGGTCGAGATGGCTTCGCGACCGTTAAAATACTGGGCGGCAAAATTTATAAAAGCCGCCATCATATAAGCCTGCGCCAGATACCGGTACAGGTTGATGCGGCCCGCATCGCTTAAAATGTGTTCGCCGTTAACATCCGGGTTTTTAGGCCGCGGCGCCATAAAACCATACTTGCGAATGCAATAAAAAATGACCGCCACGGGCAATAAAATAAACACCGGCCCCAACTGCGGAACTTTATAAGGCAAATAAATATTGATAAAATATTCGGTTAACGTTCCGGCCAGCAGCGCCGCCATAAACGATAATACCATCAGGCGCGACTGGATTTTTTTAACCGGCTCCTCTGACGTTTCTCCCCAGTGCCAGATAAGCGTAATGCTGGTAACGGCAAAACCCACATAATAAATCTGATAAAACACGTCCCACAGGGATGTTTTGGCTACGTTCACCCAACCGGCCGGCGTAAAAACCAGTTGGTACTGCTGTACGGCTATGTCGGTATACAGGCTGAAAACGAAAAAATTAACAATCGCCGGGGAATAAATGAGCAGGTAAAGCCATTTTTTCTTTAAGATGAAATCTTTTTCCGACAAAACCAGGGAAAAGTGCAGCATAAAACAAAAAAAGCCGCCCCAGCCCAACGCTGCAACACGCCGCCAGAACAGGGCCGTGTCAAAATCGGGTGCGGAATTGGCTATGGAAAAAGAAAAAGTCCAGATGGAAAGCGCCAGACAGGCCAGAAAAAACGTCTGGTGTTGGGTCGAGCGGATATTAAATGAGACAACCCGAATCCCCCAAAACAAATACGTGGCAAATGCGGTATAAAATAATAAGGAAAAAATTACCGGTAATGTTAGAATAGTCTATTCTCCCAATCATGTAGACGTATTTGTTTTTATTAATTATATCCGAGGCACTTATTTTCAACGATAAAAAATGCCCTGAATAAAGACCCAATTTGCCATAAATTTTTGGGTTCGGGTAAAAAGTTGGATTGTCACGGTTTATTTCTCCTTGTTTTTGAATATTTACGCACCCGGGATAGTTTTACCCCCTTTCCAACCCTTCCGCGGCGAAAAAACTCGGGGTTAGTCAAACATGCGTTTGCCGGGTGAAAAACACCTGCAAAAGCAGGGGTCATTACGCCCGGTTGAGGCAGCGTTTAAACGCTGCGGCCGGGCGGGCATGCCTCTCGGTTAAGCCGGCCCCACCCCGCCCTGCCGCTACACCATGCCAACCGGAATTAAATCCCTTGACAGTCTGAACACTCAAGCGTAAAATCAAAATGTTCAGGTGTTACATGGAAACAAGTTTATCATTTTCTCCATCCAATAACGACGTTTACCGCTGGGATTTAATAATTTACCGCGTGCCCACCGAGCCGGCCAGTAAAAGGGTCTGCATCTGGCGCGAGTTAAAACGCCTGGGGGCTTTATCGTTACAACAATGTGTGGTCATTCTGCCCCACCTTGAGTCATTAAATAACGAGATTGAAACCATTAAGAAAAAAATTATCGATATGGGCGGCGAGGTCATGCATATTCCCATTCCGGCGCTGCTGCCGGCTGACGAAGAAAAAACAATACGTTCCTTCCGCGAACAACGCGATAAAGAATTTCAGGAGATCCTTGAGGAATGCCAGTCTCATTTTGTGCGTGAAGTGGAATTTGAACGCTTCCGCAAAAATTTCACCTATGAAGCCGTGGAAGAAGCCGAACAAAACCTGGAGAAAATCAAACGCTGGTACAACAACATCGTTGAACGCGATTGGTTCCACGCCGACCTGCAAACACCGGCCGCTCAATGCATCGCCGGCTGCCAGACTGAATTGGAGCAGTTTGAACGGGAAGTTTTTGAAAAAGAGAATGCCCCCGCTTCAACCGATATCCCCCCCAGCGGCCCGGACGCGGCCTGAAGTTTGTGCGTTTTAAATTATATTGTCAAAAAACTTAACCGGGCTGCTGGTTAAAAAAGATTTATTTAAATTTTCTCCCGGTTAAACAGCGATTTTATCACCATAGTTTTATTGGAGTTTTTATGGCAACCAACATTCCAGAGGAAGACGTCGAGAAACCTTCCTCCGCGCAGGGTCATGACCCCTACATAGCCCTGCGCTTTCGCGATTTTCGTTTATTAATCATCGCCCGTTTTATCACCTCGTTGGGCAATCAGATGTTAACCTTCGCCATCGGCTGGGATCTGTGGCTGCGCACCCAGAACGAATTTTTGTTGGGCCTGGTCGGCCTGGTGCAGGTTATCCCGATTATTTTGCTGGCCCTGCCGGCCGGTGCGCTGGCCGACCGCTACAACCGCAAGCGTATTGTGATGGTCACGCAGTCGCTGCTGGCGACCTGTTCACTGGGCCTGGCGTTGATCTCGCTCTTGCATGGCCCGATCTGGGCCGTCTTTGTTTGCTTGTTTGGTGTGGGTCTGGCGCGCGCCTTTAACGACCCGGCCTCCTCAACCCTGCTGCCGCAAACCGTCCCCCCCGAAGTATTCACCTCTGCGGCCACCTGGGGCAGCAGTTCCTGGCAGATGGCAGCCATCGTCGGCCCGGCGCTGGCCGGGGTGGTTGTGGCAGTGTTTAACAATGTCACCGGCATTTATTTTTTTGACGCCTTTGCCGGAGCAACCTTCCTGGTCTTAATCGCTCTGATTAAGGGCCGCCAGTTGGCGCTTTCCAAAGAACCCATCACGTTTCATTCGCTCATGGAAGGGTTGTATTTCATCCGCAATACCCGGGTGCTGCTGGCCGCCATCACGCTCGATCTGTTCGCCGTGTTGTTCGGCGGCGCGGTCACCTTATTGCCCGTGTTTGCCACCGATATATTAAAGGTGGGCGCCGAGGGCCTGGGTTTACTGCGCGCCGCGCCCTCGATTGGCGCCATGTTAATGGCCCTGCTGCTGGCACACCTGCCGCCTTTTAAACATGCCGGGCGCACTTTGCTGCTGGTGGTGGCCGGTTTTGGCCTGGCGACGATCGTGTTTGGCCTGTCCAGGCTGTTCCCGCTTTCGCTGTTAATGCTCTTCATTCTCGGCGCGTTGGATAACGTCAGTGTGGTCATTCGCGGCACATTAATGCTCACGCGCACCCCCGACGAAATGCGCGGGCGCACCTCGGCGGTCAACAGCATTTTTATCAGCGCTTCCAATGAATTGGGCGGTTTTGAATCGGGGCTGACCGGCGCCTGGTTTGGCGCAGCCCCGGCTGTCATAATCGGCGGCATCGGCACGCTGCTGGTGGTTTTAGGTGTGGCCCATTTTTGGCCCGAAATGAGCGCACTGCGCACGCTCGACCCTCCGGCAGAAACAACCGGGCTGTAAAAATCGGCTTAAACACCGTGCCCAACATTCGATTGTTCAAACGTGAAGTTTGGCGCAGCCCTGTTAATAAACTCATTTACAGAAAAACCAGGCCCATCAACAGCGGGCCTGGTTTTATTTACGGGCTTTTCTCTCTTGTAATTTATGCCCCAAACGTAAAAAAGAAGGTCGCTCCTTTTTCAGGCTCAGCCTGCGGCCAGATGCGCCCGCCGTGGCGCATGATGATCCTTTGCACGATGACCAGGCCGATGCCCGTACCGGGAAATTCTTTTACGCTGTGCAAACGCTGGAAAGGGGCGAAGAGTTTGCCGGCATATGCCATGTCAAAACCGGCCCCGTTATCCTGAACGAAATAAACCGTTTCGTCGTTTTGATAAATCGTGCCCATTTTAATTAAAGCGTCTTCGCGTTGGCTGGTGAATTTAAAAGCGTTATTGATCAGGTTTTCCATCGCAATTTTAATCAGACTCGGGTCCGCCGACACAAACAGGTCGGGTTCTATTTCAAATTTAACATGGCGCGATGGATTCTGTTCGTTGAGTTCCGCGGCAATCCGCAACACGATGAGGCTCAAATTTACTTGCTGACAGGTTAATTCCTGGCGGGTAACACGGGAAAGGTTTAAAAGGTCTTCGATCAAACAGCCCATCCGTTGAGATGCGTCTTGAATTCGGGTAAGTAAAAACCGGCCCTGTTCATCCAGTTGCTCTCGATAATCCGAGATCAGAATATTGCTAAAGCCATCCATTGTACGCAGCGGAGCGCGCAAATCGTGTGAAACCGAATAAGAAAAAGCTTCCAATTCCTTGATGGCGGCTTCCAGTTGCACAGTGCGGTCGCGAACGCGGGATTCCAGCTCCAGGTTTAGTTGTTGCAGGTTTTCTTCGGCCTGTTTTTGATCTTCCACCAAACTGAGCAAGGCCCGTCGTGAAAGATCAGATGATCTTAGCAGATCCTGCAACTCAATCTGCGAGATACGCAGGCGCTGTTCGGCCAGTTTTCTCTCGGTGATGATGAATAAAAGCGCCAGAATCTGGGTTATCTCATCCTGTTCGTTGCATAACGGGGCGGCGTGCACCATAAATTCTTGACCGGCATAAGTCATCTCAAAACGAACCGATTCACCCGCCAGCACACTTCGAAAATGATGCGCCATTTTTTCGCCGGTTTCCGTTCCAAAAATGTCACCAACCGGCTTGCCTTGCAGCAGACCACCGCTTATGCCGGCTTTTTGCATACCTTCACCGGAGCCAAAAATATAGCAAAAATCGGGATCAAAAATAAGAATCAGTCCATTGGGCAGGTTGTTAATAATGGTTTTATAACGTTCTTCGCTCTGGCGCAAAGCCTCCTCAGCCATTTTTCTTTCGCTGGCTTTAAAAACCCCATCCATGAGCAGTGAAAG
>JAJTBH010000036.1 GCA_021287005.1 Anaerolineae bacterium | reverse complement strand
ATTAAATTCCCCTTCAGCAAACATTTCTGATGTATTAATAGGAATTTTAACCACTGAAATTTCACCTTGACGATTACGCCGTTGTTCATGACTATTGAAACAATTCTTATTGTTCATTTCTTGAGCTAACCACCTGTCATCATATTTCAAAATTGCTTCACGTAAAAGACCAGGGAAAAATTTTATTCCTTTCTCATTGAAGCGCTTACTCATATAGAGTTTTCCTTGGGTTTCATCAAGCTCCATTTCCTGAAGCATATATGATCGTGTCTTATTATCTAAATTTTTGTATTGAATAGTCATTCTTTTCTCCGTTATAACTATTACATACCTTACTTCTTCAGCCTTGTGCAAAATTCGCTCAATCTCAAAGCATAGTGGCTCTTTTTGTGTAAAAATCCAACCGGCGGGACGGGCAAGCTTGCCCGTCCCGCCATTATTTTCCTAACACTCGCTATGCCCGCAGGCATAACATTTTCGACAGCCTTCCTCGTTCACCACGGCCGCCTCGCCGCACTCCGGGCACAGGTCGCCGATCTTAAACAGCGGCGGCTGCTGCAAGGGGTTGCCCTCGCCGGCGGTATGATGGCCGTTTCCATTGCCGTTGCCGTTCAGCGATACGCCCCCGTTTTTGGGGGCCGTTTCCGCGCCGGCATGCGTGGGGTGAAGGATGCCCGCCTCCAGGCGTTCGGCGCGCTGTTTGATGTAATCTTCCAGCGATTGAGCCACACCGTCGGGCAGGGAGCGTACGCGGTTGGGGCCAAACCCCAGCGGACGTCCGCCGCCGATGCCCGAAAGCTGGCGAATCACTTCGCGCAGGCGTTCGGTCGGTTCAATGGCCGAGGATAGGCGCAGAATATAAGACACCAGGCGGCCAATGGCCTCTGAAACCGCGGCAGTATCCGAACCGGCCTTGGCGGTATTGATAAAGACCTCAAAGGGCTGATTGCCCCCGTTTTCGTTGATGGTGATAAAGGCCTTGCCCAGCGGGGTATCGATGTTGTAAGTGAAACCGGCCAGCCAGCGCGGGCGCGGTTTTTTGCTGTCGCGCCACAAAATATGCTGCTGCGCTTCGAGCGGGGCTTCGGCAGACGCCTCTTTTTCGGGCTGCTGTTTCTTTTCCAGGGTAGCCACCGTGTCAAGCACCACCTTCTCGCGCGAGCCGGTCACGTATACCGTGATGCCCTTGCAGCCCAGGTTCCAGGCCAGCAGGTAGGCATGCGCCACGTCTTCTTCGCTGGCATCCGGCGGGAAGTTGATCGTCTTCGACAGGCTGTTATCCACAAAAGCCTGCAAAGCGGCCTGCATATAAACGTGTTCTTCGGCGCTGATATCGGCCGAAACGGCAAACACATCCCGAATGTCGGCCGGCACTTCGTTAATTTCCTTAACCGAGCCGAGGCGCATCACCTTTTCAAAGATGGCCTGCTGGGTTTCGGCGGGAATGTTGGCGCGGTTGAGCGCCTCTTTAAACAGCGGGCTGGCATAGGTGAGCTGCAAATCCTTGCCGTTGTCGTTTACATGGCGGATGTAAGCCAGGGCAAAAACCGGTTCGCAGCCGTAACCTTCGCAGCCGGCCACGGTGGCAATCGTGCCGGTGGGCGCCACGGTGGTCTGGGCGGCGTTGCGAATGCCGTAGGTCTTAATATCATTGACGATGGCCGTCCAATCCACCTCTGGGCGGCCCCAGTCGTTTTCATAAGCCACAATCGCTTCGGGCGCCTGCCAGCGGAAGGCATCCGGGTCGTAGATTGAACCCTTAATCGCCGGGAAAGCTCCGCGGGCGCGCGCCAGGTCAATGCTGGTGCGCATGGCGTGATAACGCACAAATTCCATCACCTGCGAGGCGAATTCCTGCCCTTCCGTCGATCCGTAGCGGATGCCGGTGTGATACATCAGGTCGGCCAGGCCCATAATGCCCAGGCCAATGCGGCGCGCGCGGTGGGCAGCCTCTTTAAGCTGCGGCACGGCCGGCACATATTTATTGGCGTCCACCACGTCGTCGAGGAAACGCACGGCTAGCTCGGTGTTGTAACGCAGTTTTTCCCAATCCACCTTGCCGTCGGGGGCCAGGTGCTGCGCCAGGTTAATGGAACCCAGGCAGCAGTTTTCATAGGGGCCCAGCCACTGTTCGCCGCAGGGGTTGGTGGCTTCCAGCGCATACAGGTGCGGCACGGGGTTGCTGCGGTTGGCGGCGTCGATGAAGAGCATGCCCGGTTCACCGTTGTGGTGCGCCTGCTGCACAATTTTGTTAAACAGGTCGCGGGCCGGGATGGTTTTATAAACCCGAACCGGCACACCCTGGGCTTCGGCTTCTTCCAATGTGCCGTTAAAACCGCGGTAGAGCGGCGAGCTCACATCCGGGAAGCGTAAATCCCACATTTCGTCGTTTTCCACGGCGCGCATAAAGGCATCGGTAATGCCCACCGAAATGTTAAAGTTGACGATTGAATTTTCGTTGGTCTTGCATGTGACAAACGACTCGATATCCGGGTGGTCCACACGCAGCACGGCCATATTGGCCCCGCGCCGCGAACCGCCCTGGGCTACCTCGCCGAAGGCATGGTCATAGACGCGCAAAAAACCGACCGGGCCGGTGGCCTGCCCGGCGCTCGATTTCACCAGGGTGCCTTCGGGGCGCAGGCGTGAGAACGAAAAACCGTTGCCGCCGCCGGTCTGTTGAATTAAGGCGGCATCACGCAGAGTCTGGAAGATGCCGGTCGACTGGCGGCCCATGTCGTCGCTGATGGGCAGCACAAAACAGGCGGCCAACTGCCCCAGCGGGGTGCCGGCGCCGGTGAAAGTGGGTGAATTGGGGAAAAACGCCTTGGAGGTTAATAACGTGTAATATTCTCTGGCGACCGATTCAACATCCTGGTTGTAGTCTGTTTCCACCAGGGCCACATTGTAAGCGACACGCCAGAACATTTCTTCAACGCTTTCGGCCGGTTTACCGTCATCGCCGCGGCGCACGTAACGTTTCTCAAGCACCTGGCGGGCATTATCGCTGAGTTCGATAGGGGGGAGACTCTCGGAGAATGGTTTTGCCGTTTTTACTTCAGCGGCGGAGGCTTTCAATTTTGCAACCATAATAATACTCCTTTGTTAACCTTCTAATAGTCGGTCGATCTCGTCACGAATTGATTCAAGATCGTCCAGTCGTAAATAAACGATGGCATAACGAATATAAGCAATCTGATCCAGTTCTTTCAACCCGTTAATCACCATGTCGCCCACGATGCGTGATGATATTTCTTCACGCCCCATGTGCTGCAGCGAGGTTTCAATCTCGCCCACCAGGTGATCAATATCCGCCGCCGAAACGGGGCGTTTGGCGCAGGCAATCCGAATGCCTGCTACCAGTTTTTCGCGATTAAACTCTTCACGCGTGCCGTCCTGTTTGATGATCAACGGGATGGAAAAAATGGGGCGTTCATAGGTGCTGAAACGTTGATGGCAGTTTTCACATTCACGGCGGCGGCGCACGCCACCGCGTTGATCGTGGCTGGTATCAACAACCTTGGACTCATCATGCCGGCAATAAGGACAACGCATCTTTATCTCCTGAAAAACAAAGGCTACCCCGGTCTGATGGAAAAAAAAGAGACATTTTGTTTAACGAAATGTCCTCTCATTTCACCCTGGCGTAGCTTGGTTGTTTACGATAGTGTGTACACAGGGATGCACCCCCATATATGGGGGTAGCTAAAAAACGCTCCCCAATATGTACGGACTTCATTCTAGCATATCCGTTCAAGTAATGCAAGAGAAAATGCGGAACTTTAACATTAAAATTTATTGGAAATAAACACTCTTTAAGTTTTAAAAATTACATATTAATGAAAGAAGCGCCCTATTCGTTGCCAGTTTGAACATCAAGAGTGTATAATCAGAGCTATGTTTAAAAAAGAGATCACCCGTCCCCTCGTCTTTATAATGCTCACAGCCGCCCTGACGGCTTTATCGGCCTGCAACGTCATCAACCCCACCCCCACGGCCACGCCCACCCCCACCGAAATTCCGGCCACGCCTACCCCCACCCAGCCGCCCCTGGCAGCCGAGGTGAACGGCGAGGGCATCTGGCTGCAAGATTATCAGGCCGAATTACAGCGTTTTAAGAAAGCCGCGAGCGATACCGGCAAACAATATGACGACCAGCAGGCATCCAAAATGGTGCTGGACGATCTGGTTGCCAACACCCTGCTGGCGCAAACCGCGGTTAAGGATGGTTATAAAGCCGATGAAACCGCCCTGCAAAACCGCATTGACGAATTAACCCAACAGGCGGGCGGGTCCGATGCCTGGGTTACCTGGCTTAAAGATAATTTTTACAGCGAAAGCAGTCTGCGCCAGGCTTTAAGCCGCTCGCTGGCCGCCGCCTGGGAACGTAATCATCTGATCGAGGCCGTGCCGCAGACCACCGAAATGGTACACGCCCGCCAGATTCTGGTCCGCACCGATACCACGGCTACCGCCGCGATCGAAGAATTGCAGGCAGGGGGAGATTTTGAAACACTGGCTAAAAAATATGACGACCTGACCGCCGGGGATCTGGGCTGGTTTGCCCGCGGTTCCCTGTATATTCCCGAGGTCGAAAAAGCCGCCTTCGAACTTCAACCGGGGCAATATTCCAGCATCATCCAGAGCGCCTATGGTTATCACATCGTGCAGGTGCTCGAACACGACCCCCAACACCCGCTCACCACGGATGCACGCCTGGCCTTGCAGCACAAACTGCTCGAAGCCTGGATGGCGGACGCGCTCAAGAATGCTCAAATCAACATTCTGGTTAAATAAAAATTTGTTAGCCGTTTAGATTAACGGTCCGTAAATTGTTTACATATGCGCAAATACCTTTGTATAATAAAAGGTATGAATTTGGAGTTAATCGGTTAAAATGGTGCGCCGTCCACAAAATAAACCCGCGGTAACCTATGTGCGCCGTCCGCGCCGCCGGCGCAGCGCAGATATATTAAACTTGCTTTCCACCCTGGTGGTCAGCCTGTCGTTGTGTTTGCTAGTCTGGTTCGTATATCTGTTTAACAATCCCGGTTCGCGCTTAAACCCCATGCCGCCGGTGCTGCCCTCACTGCCGCCCACCATTGCCATTCCCACCGCGGCCGCCGCAGAAGCGACCCTGGTCGAAACCGAGCCACCCACCGAAACGCCGCAGCCGCCCGCCACGCCTTCGGGCAGCGTGGGACCCCTGCCGCCCACTTTACAAATCACCCTGCCCGGGCCAAGCCCTACCCCGCTTTTTGACCCGGCCAGTCCCACCGAAACCGATTTACCCAGGTCATATTATTCCTATGCCATCATCAGCGCACCCAACGCCATTGAGGCATCCACCTTAAAACCCGACCGTGACTGCAACTGGATGGGCGTCGGCGGTAATGTTTTTGACATGCAAAACCGCCCCGCCACCGGCATTCTGGTGCAGATGGGCGGATATTTAAACGGTGAGGTGCTGTTGGAATACAGCCTGACCGGCACGGTGCTGCATTACGGCCCGGCCGGTTATGAATTTACCCTGGCGGAAAAACCCACCGCTACACGCAAGGCGCTCTGGATTCGGCTGGTGGATCAGGCCAAACAACCCATTTCGGAGAAGGTTGTTTTTGATACATACCCCGAATGTGCGCGCAACCTGATTCTGGTCAACTTTAAACAAATTAAATAAAATCGCCCGGTGAACTTAATACGGCCGCATTTAAAAGTGCGGCCGTTTTTTCTTTTAACCCTGTTTTTTATGGATTTTTTTATTACGTTTATTCCGGGAAGGCAAGCGGGAATAACCGCTTTTTACCCGCTGTGTTTATTGTTGTCTCTGCCGCACCACTTCGAACAATAACACACCGGCGGCCACGGCAGCGTTTAACGATTCACTCTGCCCCGGCATGGGAATGTGAATCAGGCTGTCGGCGGCGGCGCGTGCCTCGGCTGTGGCGCCTTCGGCTTCACTGCCGATTACCAGAATCAGCGGGCGGGTTAAATCCAGCTTCCAGCAGCTTTCGCCGTCGTTAACCTCCGAAAGCAGCAAACGCAGCGGCGGGCTGCTGCGGCGGGCCAGGGTTTGAATTTCCGGCCAGGTGTGATTGTGAATCGGCAGGCGAAAATGTGCACCCATACCGGCGCGCAGCACCTTGGGCGCAAAGGCTTCGGTGGTGCCGGGGGTAAGCAAAACGCCCTGCACCCCGGCCGCGGCGGCGCAGCGTAACATGGTGCCCAGGTTGCCGGGGTCGCGCAAGTTATCGATCACCAGCAAAAAGTCGGGTTTTTCGGGCAAAGGCAGCGGTCGCAGCGGAAAAACACCCAGAATACCCTGCGAGGCTTCCGTCTGGCTCAGGCTTTCCATCAGCGAAGGGGTTAACTCCTCCACCTCAACCTGTAACTCGCGGTAGGAATCGACAATTTTTAAGCCGCGTTCACTTAAAGCGGCGCTGAAATATAGGGCGGCCGGGCGCTGGCTGCTTAACCAGGCTTCTTCCATCAGGCGCACGCCTTCCACAATAAACTGCCGGCTGCTCTGGCGCGCTTTGTGTTGGGCAAGCAGGGCGCGCATCTGCTGAATGCGGGGGTTTTGACTGGAAGTGATCATGTGTGTTTATCGGTCCAAAGAACTGGTCCAGCGGTTAAAGCCGTCCAGAAAAGTATTTAAAGTAGGCAAGTCGTATAAAACCAGGCGGGTCAGGTTAAGCGCACTGGCTGGCTTATCATGGTAATAAGCGCTTATGGCCGCATAAAACACCCCGGCGGCGCGCTCCACGGGGAAACGAAAGATACCGGTGGAGATGGCCGGCAGGGCAATGCTGTGCAGCCCCAGGCTTTCGGCCAGGTGGATCTCTTCGTTGCCCTGGCCCCACACCGGCCCCACAGCATGAATCACATACCGGCAGGGCAGGTTTCCGCCGCCGGTAAAGGCCGGGCTGGCATGGCTGATCGGGCCGTGCTGCGCCACCCAGGCGCGGCTCTCACGCTCAATCGTCGCTCCGCCGCGCTGCGCGATTACGGCCGCAATGCCGCCGCCGTGCATCAGGTGGGCGTTGGCCGCGTTTACAATCGCGTCGGTCTGTTCGGCCGTCAGGTCGCCGTAACACACCTCCAGGCGCTGCCCGCCGGGAAAGGTATAAAAGGCTTTAATTTCGCTCATATCAATTATTTTATACCACAGTTAATCCCTTTTGCGTTATCCAGCGGTGGAAGGCACGCCTGTTTTTTTCGAGTGCAGCAAGGAATATAACCCCAGAAATCGTGGGGGGTGTTCAAACGACCTGCGCGCGGCGCGGTTCATCCAATTACCGGGCAAAAGTGCTGAACCCACCCTTTTGCGGCCGGTCAGTCCTATGACCTCGGCAAACGTAATGCCGTGCGTTGAAGCTTTAGTACACCGCAACAGACCGGCTCACTTTGTTCAGAACGCTTCAATATACCCAACGCCAGCTCAGCAGGGAATCTTGCCTCAGGTTGGAATAACTCAACCTCCAGGCTCAGACTCATCCTCCCGCCAGAGGCCAGAATGACAGGTAATAATATTAAATCCCAAAATCACTTACCGCTTTTTGATTCATGGTCTATAATTAAACCTGTACATATAAGCAGCAACAATCAAAACAATTTACCTTCCGGTTTAAACCGATTTTTACGCTACGTTAAAGCCTTTCTCACCGACGCAGCCCTTCCACCTTATTATTTTTCCGGAGTTTACCATGACCACCTATATTTATTTATCCAAACAGTTACTGCATGATTACATCACCATGAAACGCCCGCAAGACGCCCCGCCGCTGTATTTTGCCTACAACCAGAATACCGAAGCCTGGATCGTTTCTTTTGGCATGCCGGTTGATGGAACCCGCGACTGGGTCGGCATTCATATTGCCTATGCCACCGGCGCCGAAGTGGACGGCGTGCTTAATAAACTCATGGACGAAATCCGCCAGGAACTCGACCAGCACAAACTTAACTATCGCATCATTCCCTAACGGAATGTTGTTATTTTACAGGGAGCAATGATGGCGCGCCTGATTCCCGCCGCAGAGCGCATTGTTCGCGCTCGCAAACTCATCCAGAAAGCCCGAGATTTACCGGTGCCCGAACTGACCGGCAAGTTTGACCTGTCGTACCGCGCGCAGGTAAAAGACCTGCTGCAGCAGGCCCGTGACCTGGTTAAATTTATTCCCAACACCCCCACCGCCACAGCCGAACTTAAAGCTGAGGTGACTCAAATTTACGCCGAGGCCGACCAGGCCAACCAGGATATTTTCCACAGTTAAAAAATTACTGCCCGCCGATTTGGCGGGCAGTTTTATATTTTACCATTTTCCGGTTAATATACGTCCCATGCAGATCCCGTTCATGCTGGCCTGCATCAGTCCGCGCGTCAGGCCTGCGCCGTCACCCAGGACGTGCAAATTACGAATATTGGTCTGAAACTGTTTATCCACCACAATGCGGTTGGAATAAAACTTCACCTCAACCCCGTAAATCAGGGTGCTGTCGCCGGCCAGGCCGGGCATAATGCGCTCCAGCCCTTCGATAGTCTCAATGATATCCAGCATGATGCGGTAAGGCAGCACCAGGCTTAAATCACCCGGCACGGCATCTTTTAAGGTGGGGCGTACAATATTTTTGGAAAGGCGCTCCAGCGTGGTGCGCCGCCCGCGTTTCAGGTCGCCGTAACGCTGCACCAGTACCTTGTTGCCCGACAGCATATTACCCATCTCGGCGATATAACGCCCGTATTCAATCGGCGTTTTAAAGGGCTGGGTAAAGTTTTTGGAAACCAGCAGGGCAAAATTGGTATTGGTCGATTTCAGGGCTTCATCTTTATAACTGTGCCCGTTCACCACCGCCAGCGATTCGCCGTATTTTTCCTCGGCCACTTCACCGCGCGGATTCCAACAAAAGGTGCGCACACGATCTTCAAAGGTGGGGGTGTAATAAATCAGTTTGGCCTCGTAGAGCGTATTATCAATGTGCGCCGTAATGGCGGCATCCGTTTCAATGCGGCAGCCGATATCCACCGGCCCCACTTTTGAGTTAATGCCATACACATGACAGATGCCGTTTAACCATTCACTGCCCTCGCGGCCCACACCGGCCACCACACGGCCGGCGCTTATCTGGCGTTCGTTAAATAGAACCACCCCGGCCGCTTTTTTCTCGCCGTCTTCGTCTTCTTCGATGATAAAATCTTTCACCGGCGAGTCAAAAAGCATATCCACACCCATCGATTGTAATTCGTTCTGGATACGCGAATAAATTTCGTAAGCTTTTTCGGTGCCCATGTGGCGTACGCCCGAATCAATCAGTTTCATATGCGCCTGAATGGCGCTGCGGTGAATTTCATCCACCAGGGCGTTGCTTTCATTGCCAAACACCACCGTGTCGGCGCCAAAGTGTACATACAGGTCGTCGGTATAATGCAGCACCTTGCGGAATCTATCCAGACCGATATAATGCGCCAGGTCGCCGCCAATTTCTCCGTCTTCGCTGATGGATAACTTGCCATCGCTAAAACTGCCCCCGCCTGAAAAACCGGTGGTGATGTTGCAAGGCGAACAATTGGCGCATACGCCCGTTTTGCGTTTGGGGCATTTACGTTTTTCAATTGAATGGCCTTTTTCAACCAGCAAGACCTGCAAAGCCGGGTTGTTCTTTTTGGCTTCATACGCCGTAAAAATACCGCTCGGGCCGGCGCCCACAATTATGACATCATATTTTTCTTTTATATCAGAGGGATTCATTCCTGCCACCTGTCGATAAAATCGGCCGCGCCAACGACCAGAGGCATTGTAACATAATCAGTGTCCCTGAACAGATTAAAAAATAAAACTCACGGCAGTGGACCTGCCGTGAGTTTTGTTGTGAGGTTCAAACGGGTTAGTTCAGTTCAAACTGTCCCGTATACAGGCGGTAATAGCGCCCCTGCTGTTGCAGCAAATCGTTATGATCGCCGCGTTCGATGATTTCACCGTTTTCAAGCACCATAATGGCATTCGAGTTGCGCACGGTCGACAGGCGGTGGGCAATGACAAAAACCGTGCGGTCTTTCATCAGCGCATCCATGCCTTTTTCAATCAATCGTTCGGTACGCGTATCGATGGAGCTGGTGGCTTCATCCAGAATCATCACCGGCGGGTCGGCCACTGCGGCGCGCGCAATAGCCAGAAGCTGGCGCTGACCCTGCGAAAGGTTGTTGCCGTCCGCGGTTAACAGGGTCTGGTATCCCTGCGGCAGACGTTTGATAAACGAGTGCGCATTCACCTGTTTGGCTGCCTTGATACATTCTTCGTCGCTGGCGTCCAGACGCCCATAACGAATGTTGTCCATCACCGTGCCGGTGAAAAGGTGTGTATCCTGCAAAACCATACCCAGTGATTCGCGCAGGTTATTTTTGCAAATCTGTTTAACATCAATGCCGTCATAGGTAATGGCGCCATCATTGATATCATAAAAACGGTTGATCAGGTTGGTGATGGTGGTTTTACCCGCACCGGTCGAACCGACAAAGGCAATCTTCTGCCCCGGTTTGGCGTACAATGAGATGCTGTTTAACACCGTCTTTAACGGATCATAACCAAAGATCACATCATTAAAACGCACATCACCTTTTAATTCCACATATTGCACCGAACCATCCGCTTGGGGCACTTTCCAGGCCCAATGTGAAGGGTGCGTCCCGTTCGAATAAACTTCAAAAGTGCCGTCTTCTTTTTTGTTGACACCCACCAGGGTAACAGTGCCGTCATCCACTTCGGGTTGTTCATCCATCATTTCAAAAACGCGCTCCGCACCGGCCAAAGCCGCCAGCACGGTATTAAGCTGGTTGGTCATCATGGTAATCGGCTGCCCTACCTGGCGTGAAAGCTGCAAAAAGGCGGCCAGAGAACCGATGTCAAACAGACCCGAAACGGTCAAAATACCACCCACCAGGGCCGTGGCGGCATACGATACGTTGTTTAAGTTGTTGGTAACCGGCATGACCACGGCGGCATAAAAGTTGGCCTGGGTGGCCGACTGGCGATATTTTTCATTACGAACTTTAAATTCATTAATCGCCGTTTTTTCGTGATTAAACACCTTAACCACTTTAAGCCCGTCCACCAGTTCTTCGATATACCCGTTCACTTCGCCCAGGTATTTTTGTTGTTCCTTGTAATAAACGCTGCTGCGTTTGGTGATACGTTGGATCATAAAAAACATCAATACAAAAACCAGGGCGGTCACGATAAACAAAACCGGGCTCAGGCTGATCATCATCGCCACCGCGCCGACAAAGATCAAAACGCTCGACATCAACTGCACCACGCTTTGCTCCAGCGCCATCTGCACGTTATCCACATCGTTGGTATAACGGCTCATCAATTCGCCGTGCGTATGCGTATCAAAATATTTCAGCGGCAGGCTCTGCATTTTATCAAACAGGTCACGCCGCAGGCGGTTGACGGTATGTTGGGCAATGCGCAGCATGATCCAGCTCTGGCTGAACATGGCCACCACCCCCAGCAGGTAAAGCCCCGCCAGGCCCAACAAAGCGGTCGCCAGGCCGGTAAAATTGCCGGGGATAATATAATCATTAATAAACGGTTTCAAAAAATAACTGCCGGCCAGCGAACTGGCTGAACTGATTAACATCAGTACCACCACCAGCAGCAGCATCCATTTACTCTGTAAGAGATAACCCATCAGCCGCCCGATTACTTTACGGGCATTTTTGGGTTTTTCAAAACCGCGCATAGCCCCGGGGCCGCGGTGCATGGGCCCCCGGTTACTTTCTCGATTATTGCGACTTGACTCATTCATTAACCAGCACTCCTTCCTGCTGCGACAGATTAATTTCTTTATAAATTTCGTTACTTTCCAACAACTGCTGGTGTGTGCCCATGCCCGAAATTTTGCCGTCATCCAACACGATAATGGTATCGGCGTCACGCACCGAGCTGATGCGTTGGGCGATAATAAAGACGGTCGTATCGGCCAGGTTGCGGTAAAAAGACTCGCGAATTTTGGCCTCGGTGGCCGTATCCACCGCGCTGGTGCTGTCATCCAGAATCAGAATGGCCGGTTTTTTCAACATGGCGCGCGCAATACACAAACGCTGTTTCTGCCCGCCCGAAAGGTTAACACCGCCCTGCCCCAACTCGGTGTCAAACCCGTTAGGGAATGAGCTGATAAAATCGTAGGCTTGAGCATCGCGGCAGGCCGTTTCAATTTCTTCCTGGCTGGCGTCATGGTTGCCCCACAGGATATTTTCACGGATGCTGCCGGAGAAAAGTGTATTTTTTTGCAGGACCACACCGGTTAAATCGCGCAGTTTTTCCAACTCGTAATCGCGCACGTCCACATCATCCACCAGCACGGCGCCTTCGGTCACATCGTAAAGGCGCGGAATCAGGTTTACCAGGGTCGATTTGCCCGTGCCGGTGCCGCCGATAATGGCCACCACCTCACCGGGTTTTGCGGCAAAAGAAATATTGGTTAACACGTCTTCACCGCTGCCGCTCTGGTTATATTTAAAGGAAACGTTGCGGAACTCGACTTTGCCTTTTCCGGTTTTATTTTCGCTCGCGTTGCCTGCCATGCTCACTTTGGGCTGGTCACTGTCACGGATATCAATATTGGTATCCAACACCTCCACCACACGTTCACCGCTGGCCTGGGCGCGCGCGCTCAACAAAAAGATCATCGAGATCATCATCACACTGAACAGGATCTGCATGACATAACTGATAAAACTGACCAGTTCACCTGCACCCAGATCACCGAAATAAACCATGTTGCCGCCAAACCAGATGATCGCCAGGGTGGCGCCGTTCATCACCAGCATCATTACCGGCATATTTAAAATTGCCAGCGAAATAGCGTTGATGGCTGTTTGGGTGTAATCATCATTGGCTTCACGGAATTTTTCCTTTTCATGGTCTTCGCGCACAAAAGATTTCACCACGCGAATGCCGATCAGGTTCTCCTGAACGATGCGGTTAAGATTGTCGATCTTCTGCTGAACGGGGGTAAATAATTTCACCGCCCGGCTCAAAATGAGCCAGACGCTGACCGAAAGCAGCGGAATGGCAATCGCCAGAATGATGGACAGGCGTGCATTAATGCTGAACGCCAGGAAAAAGGCGATGATTAACATCATCGGGGCGCGCAGCAGCATACGCAGAACCATCATAAAGGTAAACTGCAGGTTGTTAACATCGTTGGTCAGGCGCGTCACCAATGAGGCCGTGCTGAAACGATCGATATTATTAAATGAAAACTCCTGCACGCGCGAGAAGAGGGCTTCGCGCAGATTAGCGCCAAAACCCTGGCTGGCCAGTGAGGTATATTTCATATTTAAAACGCCAAAGAAAATCGCCGCACATGCCAGCAAAACCATATACAGACCGATGCGGGCAATGTAGCCGATATCGCTGTTGACAATACCGACGTCCACAATCCTTGACATTAACAACGGAATGCTGAGTTCACTTAATACGTCCAGAAAGACCAGAAAGGGAATCAGCACAACATATTTTTTATATTGTCCCAAATGCATGGATAATTTTTTAATCACAGATTTACTCCTTCACATTAACAACAAAACTTTAAATCCTTGATTCACTTAACAATCAGAGGCTTCATTAATCAATCAAGATGTATATAAATGATTTACCTGGGTGAGGCTGGATCGGATTGATTTTCCGCTTCGGATTCAATCAAATTGTTTTGAATGCGCACTAACATATTTATAAAAGTATTCTTTTCTTCTTCTGAAAAACCGGTATAACTGATCTCCTCTAATTTCTTAAAAACGCCAATGATTTTATTTAACATCAAACGGCCGTCTTCCAAAAGGTAAAGGTGAGAAACGCGTTCGTCCTGTGCATCTGCCTGGCGTTTGAGATATTGAAATTTTTCAAGGCGTTTGATGACCTTGGTGGCCGCGGCCGGAGAAATGTTTAATTTCTCTGCAATTTCCGAGTGGGTAATGCCGTCATGTTCGGACAGGATGATCAACAAAATCGCCTGGCCGCGATACAAACCCATTTCACTCATAAACTGGTCGGCGCGTTTGGCATGCAGCCGCCCAACGTTGCCCAGTAATTGTCCCATTTTCTTTTTATCTTTCGACATTATTTCACCTGTATATTGTTAACCAGTAAAGTATTATACAATTGAAAAATTTTTTGTAAAGGGAAAAATGAAAAAATTAACAAAAATATAACACTCAACAAAACGCTGAAATTTTATTTTCTCAGCGTCTGTTAAGCTGGTTTTATGACTCTCAAAAAAAGACGGATTTATTGTCCTTCGCTCAGGCTTTTTAACGTGTCCCGGTTAAAACCGAGTTTCCAAAAACCCATCAGCCCCCAGAAGCCGGTAAAGACGTAAGATAAAAGCTGGTAGGAAAGGATAAAAACAAGCGCATCCGACTTGCTGTATCCAAAAGGCGTAAGTACCGCCACTGCTACAAATTGATACACCCCCACATACCCCGGTGTGGATGGAATGGCGCTGCTTAAACCCAGAGCCGCCAGAATGATAAAAGCCAGCGGTACGGATATGGACATATTAAAGGCGGCTCCCACCAGCGTGGCCGATACGGCATCCAGCGACCAGATGACCGCGGAAAAACCCAGAAAACTGAGCAGGCGTACCGGATTTTGCAGGCTGTGCATGCCCAACAAAAAACGCTCCAAAAAAGAAATAAGCGGTTGTTTGATTTTTTCGGGCAAGGGGATTTTATTAATCACCCATTTAATTTGTTTCTCCAGGCGCGGCGCCAATAAAATGCCCACCAGGGCAATCAAACCCACCACAGCCATACTGCGCGTGGCGGTGATTAACACATCGGGCAGGTTATTCATCGATATGATGGCCGTGATGCTGATTAAAACCAGCAAAATTGCATCCATCACCCGTTCGGTTAAGGCAGTGGCCAGCGAAAAACTGGTGCCGGCGCCGCTTAATCGTCCCACGGCTGCCGAACGGATTAATTCACCGGCGCGGGCGGGCAGGAAATAATTGCCAAAATACCCCAGGTTGTTCGAGGCAAAAACCGCGCCGATCGGCACCTGTTTATCGGCCAGCAATAAAACACGCCAGCGTGAAGCGCGGATAAACAGGTTGATGCTTGAAATACACAAAACGATCAGGAAAAATTCGTAACGGCCGCCCTGCAAACTGCTCCACATGGCAGACCAATCCACATCGCGAAAAGCAAGGTATAAAAATACAGCCGCCAGCAAAACCGCCACAAGCATGGTTATCCGGCGTGTAAGATTTTTTTTATTGGTTGGTTGAATTTCTGTCGACATACAATGGCCTTAAATAAAAATAACAAACCCTTCGATTATACTCGAATAAATCTTGCTGTTATATATCAAATTGAGTACCCAACAACGTTTTTATGTGATAATGTTAAAAAATCATGCAAACTGTCAAAGTGATGCAATATCAGCTTCCCGTTTTTGAGAACCTTTGCCCTTCCTGGGCGCAGGCCTCGCACCTGGGCATCCGCCGCGTGTTCACGCGTGGCAGCCGCATTTTTGATGTTGAAGCCCCGGTTAACGGCATTTATGTGGTGCGCGAAGGAACCGTGGAAGTCATCCTGTATACCGCGCAGGGGCCGGAAAAAGTGCTTTACCATCTCGGCCCGGCTTGCATTTTTGGCGAAGTTTCCTGTTTTGTCACCGGCGAGAGTGACGAAGCCCGCGCCCGGGCGCGCAGCGACTGCACCCTCGATTTTTTCAGCCGCGAGGTAATTGAAGGCCCCATCGCCCGCCAGTACCCACACCTGTTGATCGAGTTGGTGCGCGCCTCGGCTTACAAAATTCGCATGTTCAGCGTTTTATTGCAGGATAGCCTGGACAACGATAATTTTATGCGCGTCTGCAAAATGCTGGTTTACCTGGTGCAATTTAAGGGCGGAAAAATCGAAAAAAACACCCGGCAGGTCATTTTTAACCCGGCCATGACCCAAAACGATATGGCGCGTTTAATGGGGGTACACCGCGTGACAGTCACCAAGGCTATCGGGCGTCTTAAAAATATGGGCATCGTCGGCGGATTCACCAAAACGGAGCTTTCCATTCTAAATTACCCCGGTCTGTGCGACCTGGTCAATAAATAACTTCTTCCTGATTTTGTAACAGAAAATATTTTTGTAGCGTGCGCTACTTTTTTATTTTTCACATTTCGTTATGATCTATAATCATCAATGCAGTTTGTGAAAAACTTATGCGTTGGCCTGATTTTCCACAATCGGTTGTATTCACCCGCACTTATTTGAAGTTTATCCAGAAGGAGAATAAATATGGCTCAGCATGTTAAATTATTTACACCCGGTCCGGGCGACGTCGGCGACGAAGTTCTTGATGCAATGGCACAACCGGCATTAAGGCACTACGGCCCCGATTGGATGGTCATTCATAACGAAGTTATGGCTTTGTTACATCAGGTTTATAAAACCCAAAATGACATCTTCATGGTTCCTGGCCCGGCTTCCGCCATTCTGGATATGTCCATCGGCAGTCTGGTGGACACGGGTCAAAAAATCATCATTGGCAATAATGGCTTTTTTGGCGAGCGGCTTAATGATATCGCACGAGGTTACGGCATTCAAATCATTCCCTTTACGGCGCCGCTGGGCGAACAACTCGACCCCGAAAAATTAAAGTTTATCCTGAGTGAAAACCCCGATGTCAAAGCAGTCGCTTTTGTGCATCATGAAACCAGTACCACCGTGTTAAACCCGCTGCGCGAACTGGCCGAGGTCATTCATCAGGCCGGCAAAATCAGCATTGTGGATACCGTTTCTTCCATGGCCAGCGTGCCGCTGGAGGTGGACGACTGGAACATTGATGTATGCGTTACCGCCGCCAATAAATGCCTCGAGTCGGTGCCCGGCATCGGTTTTGTCAGCGTCAGCCCGCGTGCCTGGCAGCAGGTGGATAACCAGACCGGCATTCAACACGGTTTTTATTTAAACTTAAAGACCTGGCGCAAATACGCCACCGAATGGGGCAGTTGGCACCCCACCCCGGTCACCATGCCCACCAGCGTTATTTTAGGTCTGCGCGCCAGCATGTTGCGCATTTTAAATGGCGGCTTGGAAGCCCATTATGCCAAATATAAAAATGCCAATCGCATTGTGCGGCGTGGTTTAAGCAACCTGGGCTTTGAAATGTTTATTCCCGAAAGCATTGCCTCTCCCATGGCCACCGCCGTTAAAGCGCGTCCCGAATTTGAAATTGCCGAGATGAGCACCTGGTTATTAAATGAACGCCATATGGCAATAGGCGGCGGTTTGGGCAATTTATCCGGCAAAATCTTCCGCGTGGGGCATTTGGGTCTTTCCGCTGAACGCGATTATCTGATCGAGTTTCTATTTTCGGTTGAGGAATTTTTACGGACCAAAGGCCTTCCGGTACCGGTCGGTTCAAGCCTGGCGGGGCTCGAATAAAACATGCAATCCGAAGACGGCGCCCGCCTGGATTTAAAAAGAAGTTTAACGACGGCTCCGCTTTACGCATGGTTGGTTTTAGGCGTGGTCTGGCTGGCCGGCATTGCCGCACCGCTTAACCAGTTTAAGGTGCCGCCGGTGATGACCCTATTAATGAAAGCCTACGCCCTGGATCTCACCGCCGCCGGCTGGTTAATGTCTGTCTTTGCCATTATGGGGCTTTTGCTGGCTCTGCCGGCCGGATACATTTTACAAAAAGTCGGTGTGCGTCTCACCGGGTTGGTTGCATTAAGCTGTCTGTTTGTGGGCTCGCTGCTGGGTGTTTTAACCTCGCAGGCCTGGCTGCTTTTTGTCAGCCGTTTGGTGGAAGGCTGCGGCATGGGGCTGATCGCTGTCCTGGCGCCCGCCGTAATTTCAGCCTGGTTTCCCCCCGAAAAACGCGGCCTGCCCCTGGGTATCTGGGCAACCTGGGTTTCCATGGGCAGCCTTTTAATATATAACATCGCCCCATTTTTAAACGCCGGGTATGGCTGGCAATCCGTTTGGTGGTTTGGTGCGTTTTACACACTGCTTGTCCTGGTATTATACGGCCTGGTCGTACGTCTGCCTCAAACAACGGCATCAGCCGCGCCGGCCGACCGCCCCGCCGGCAATTTTTTTCAAAGCCTGGCGAATGCCAATATCTGGCTGCTCTCCTTTGCTTTTGCCTGTTTTAACGGCGTGGTCATCGGGGCGATTGCCACCTACTATCCCACATTTTTAACCACCACCCAGCATTATTCGCTGAGCAACGCTTCATTAATCACCAGTTTAAAAATGATCGTGGTCATCACCACGGCTCCGCTCATCGGGTGGATTTGCGATCGCATCGCATCGCCCAAAAAAGTGCTGTTGATCTCCACTTTTCTGTTGGGGATTTTTTCCCTTTTTCCTTTTTCAAGCAGTGGCTGGACCATTCCGATTTTAATGGCCTTGTTGGGACTGCTGGCCGGAGCCATTCCGACGGCATGTTTTTCTTTTGTCGCTGAAATCATGGGCAGCCCGCATAAAACCGGCATGGGCATGGCCGTGCTGATGATCGGGCAAAATCTGGGGCAGCTTGTTACCCCCTTATTTTTCAGCCAATTGGTTGAACATTTTGGTTGGAGCAGCGCCGGGTACAGTTTAATCCTGCTGTGCGCCGCTGCTGTGTTGTCGATTGTTTTGATTAAAACCCGACAAAATTTATTCAATTAACAAAACTTGTAATTTCAACACTATTTTGGAGGTTTCTGGTTAATGGGTACACCAATAAAACAACTTTGTTTGGCAGATGAAGGTCAGTCGGATGTATTACAGGGGAATATTGCCTTTGCAGTAGGCTGCGTCAGAGCCGGCATTCACAGCGCCGACGGTTACCCCGGCACCCCCAGCTCGGAGGTGATTGACCGCGGTTTATCCGAGGTG
>JAJTBH010000035.1 GCA_021287005.1 Anaerolineae bacterium | reverse complement strand
TAAAAGGATATAAATCATTATTGCAGCGTTGGATGAAAACAGAAAACTCGCAGTGGGAATATATCCATGAAAGCATTTCTGGCAAACTCAAACCGGTAAATCTGTCCGATGATTAGGTGAAAACCTGAGTGGAGACTGGCCTGATAGTCTCCCAGGCCTAACAAGGGGCAGCAGGATCTGACAAACATCAGCCGCTGTGTGTTGTTTGATGCAGTCTTAAATACGGCCATTTTTTGAACAAGCCGTATTTACAAACCGGACCTATAAATAAAGAATAAAAAACTTTTGAGCCCCACCCAACCCCCGATGGACCATTAAATTCGGTTGGATCAATTGTTGCGGGGCAAGGATTTTTGCAAAGGAAGGGGCTGCCAGCCCCTTCCTTTGCAGGTTCATCCTCCCCCGGCAAACCGATGTTGAACCGAAATTGTGTTATTTCGCCGGGGGAGGGTTGGGTGGGGGCTGAAAGCATCACCGATGAGTAAATGCAAAAAGTCTGTGGAATAAAATTTCAAACGACAGGGATTAACGATACGGATTTCCAGTGATTAAATGAGGCTGATGGCTTATTGACAGAAGGGCTTTTTCAGTCTAACATAGAGGCAGGTTTTACTTTAGAAATCGAATTTCTAAAGATTTTCGTTTTTAAGCGCGTCAAAAAAATTCCTTCAGGCGGTGTGATATGGGGCCAATCAACAAAACAGATGGCATTCCTCTCTATATCAAGATACGGCAACAATTACACGATGAAATTGAAAATAAAATCCTGCTGCCGGGGCAAAAAATTCCATCGGAAGATGAGCTGGCATCAAATTATGGCGTCAGCCGCATGACCGTGCGCCAGGCCATTGCCGACCTGATTGACGAGGGTTTATTATACCGGCGGCATGGGGTGGGTACCTTTGTGTCGCATTCGCATGTGGTTCGCGACCAGTCGCGTTTGACCAACCTGTTTGAAGGCGCCGAGCAGGAGGGCGTTAATATCAGCGTTCAGGTGTTAATCGCCGATATCCTGCCCGCCAAAATTAAAGTATCTCATGCGCTTAACCTGGCTGAGGGTGACCTGGTTTTTCATATTAAAACCCTGCGCTCAACCGACGGCATGCCCATTACCGTGCACGATGCCTATGTGCCTTATAAACTGATTCCGCAGTTGTTGCAAGAAGATCTCGAAGCTACCCCGCTCTGGGATATTTTTGAATTAAACGGATACCGGGTTAAACGCGCCGTGCAGCGCCTGGAAGCACGCGAAGCCGACGAAGAACTGGCCGGTTTGCTTTCGGTTGAAGAAGGCTCGCCGATTTTTTATAAAGAACGGACGGTATACCTGGATGACGGTACACCGATTGAATTTACCCATTGTTACAACCGCGGCGATCGTTATACGCTCACGGTGGTGTTGTATCGTTAAGCTGGGTTTTATAGTATTATTAAGATAAAAATAGTTTTATTTGTATTGAAATGAGAGGATAATATGCCGATTGTTGCATTAAAGGAAATGTTGGACGATGCTTTGAACCGGCGTTATGGCGTAGGCGCATTTAATATTGTAAATGACCTGACTTTAAAAGCGGTATTAGAGGCCGCCGAAGAACAGCGTTCGCCGGTGATTATTCAGACCTCCATTAAAACGGTTAAAACCACGGGGGTCGACGTATTATTTGCCATGTGGTCGGAAATGGCCAAAAAGGTCAGTGTGCCGGTTTGTTTGCATCTTGATCATTGCCCTGACCGGAACTTAATCAGTGCCTGCCTGGCAAAAGGTTGGGGTTCGGTGTTGTTTGATGCTTCCAGTTTGTCGTTGGATGAAAATCGCCGGCAAACGATTGAGGTGGTTGCCGAAGCGCGTCGTTATGGCGCAGCGGTGGAAGGCGAAATTGACAGCATAAAAACCGTCGATGAAGTGGCGGCTTCTTCACAGGCCACGCACCACCACTCGGTGGAAGTTTCGCTGGCTTTTATTCATGATACGCAGATTGATTGTTTTGCTCCGGCCATCGGAAATGCGCATGGAGTCTATAAAGAAACGCCCACATTGGATGTGCAGTTGGTCAGCGATATCGTTTCGGCCCATCCGATTCCGATTGCTTTGCACGGTGGAACCGGGTTAACCGACGATCAATTTAAAGATCTGATTGGCCGGGGCTGTGCCAAAGTGAATATTTCCACGGCGGTGAAAATGAGTTATATGCAGTCCAATCTGGCTTTTTTGAAGCAGGCTGAATCGGCCGACCGGTGGGACCCGCTGGCCTTGTTTAAGCAGGTGGAAAAGGATGTCAAAGTCATGGCGGCTAACTACATGCAGGTGTTTGGATCGGCAGGCAGGGCGTGATGAGTGCACTGATTTTTGATTGTGATGGTGTGCTGGCCGATACGGAACAATATGGACATTTACCGGCTTTTAATCGGATGTTTAAGGAATTTGGTTTACCGGTGTGCTGGTCTGAAGCCGAATATGGCGAAAAAATCAAAATAGCCGGCGGCAAGGAACGTATTTCCAGTTTGTTAACCCCCGAGTTTATCGAACGTGCCGATCTGCCGCAGGACCCTGAAACCTTAAAAATGCTGGTGGCGCGCTGGCACCAACGTAAAACCGAAATATATAGACAAATGGTCATGGAAGGTCTGCTGCCCGGTCGCCCCGGCGTGCGCCGTGTGGTGTTAGAGGCAATTCAAGCCGGTTGGAAATTGGCGGTAGCTTCCACCTCAGCCGAAGAATCCGTGCGCAGCGTGTTAAACTATACCCTTGGCAAAGACCTGGCAGAGGCTTTTGTGGTGTTGGCAGGGGATGTTGTGCCTCGCAAAAAACCGGCGCCTGATATTTACCTTTTAGCCTTGCAAAAACTGGGTGTGACGGCCAATGAAGCCCTGGTCGTTGAAGATTCGCGCATCGGTTTATTGGCCGCTGTGGCAGCCGGCATCCGCTGTGTGGTCACATTCAGCAGTTATACCAGTGATGAGGATATGCATGAAGCCGCACTGGTGGTCAGCAACCTCGGCGAGCCCGACGAGTCCATGCAGGTATTATCCAATCACAGCCGGGCAAATCCGCAAGGTTATGTTAAACTGGCTGATTTGCAGGCCTGTCTGGCGTAAGCGCTAATTTTATCCATCAAGCCGCCGTGAACAGGCGGCTTTTTTATTCGGGGTTGTTGAAAGCCCAATCATTGATACACACATTAAGGATATCGTTTCAGGTAAGCCCGAATAAAATTGAAATTGGATAATCCCTCCCCGATGAGCCCTTAAGTTCGGTTGGAATCAATTACGTAGCGGGGGAGGGTTGGGTGGAAGCAAAAATTACCTCTGGTGAGTCATCACTGAATACCTTCATAATTTAAAATCAAAAATCACTCGTCACGGCGGTATTTAAGCCCGTTACGGTTTTTTAAGGTCCGGGGTAAATCGGGCAGCATCTCTACTTTAAACATGGCCCTGAATCACCCTTTTTTAACTCTTTCTCGAATAAGTTATCTTCAAGTATAATTAAAACACTGATCGTCGAGTAATTTGCTCTTTTTGATCAGCTCCCAGGGGTAAACCAATTAATAAGGACGTTTTTTATGGGCATTCAGAGCCAGGGGCAAATGCTGTCTCAAGGTCAGCTTTTAAAAATAATCAACATCCAGACCCAGGTGGTACAACAGGGCCTCGATTTAAGTTCGATCATGTTTCTTGTGGCAAAAGAATCGCAGGAATTAACCGGGGCTGACGGTGCAGTGGTTGAACTGGCAGAAGATGGCGATATGGTCTACCGCGCAGCTACCGGCACGGCCGAAAATCAACTGGGTTTGAGACTGCCGATTAACACCAGCCTGTCGGGTCTTTGTGTTAAGCTGGGGGAAACGTTGATTTGTGACGATTCTGAAACGGATCCACGCGTGGACCGTGAAGCCTGCCGCAAAGTCGGTTTACGTTCAATGGTTGTTAATCCCCTGAAATTTAATGGAAAAACCGTGGGCGTCTTAAAATTAATTTGTAAAAAAACCGGCGCTTTTGGTGAAAATGAAGTTCAGATTGTAAATTTGTTATCAGACCTGATTGCCGCATCCATGTATATGGCGGTGGAGTATGAAGAAAAAGAACTCTATGTAAAAGCCACCACCGATTCATTAACCGGCATATCCAACCGGGCCTTGTTTTATGACCGGCTGCGTTTGGTATTAAGCCAGTCACAACGTAAACAAGAGGGCTTCGGGGTGGTGCTTTACGACATGGATGGTCTTAAACGTATTAATGATATTTTGGGGCACCGCGCCGGCGATTCGGCGATTAAAGAGGTTGCCCACCGCGCCAGGGCACAGTTAAGAGATTTTGATACGATTTCCAGGTTGGGCGGAGATGAGTTTGGCATCATTTTAAACTCGGTTTCCACTAAAAAAGATATCGATAATTTCTGCGATCGAGTTTCGTCTGCCATCCAGAACAATTTTATTTTTGAAGATCAACAAATAAAATTAAGTGTCAGCATGGGTTATTCGCTTTATTCGGAAGACGGAAGAGAAATTAATCAATTAATCGAGACTGCGGATCAAAACATGTACGTGGAAAAAAGAAATAAAAAAATGCGTTCATCCATAACTGAAATTTAATATTTTATGGGGGATACACTGCGGGGGTTTAAGTTTTTTTATCCGTCATTTTAGAAATGCAGGCTTTGTTTTTGAATTTAACTTTTTTTGCCGCGTTTGGTTAAAAAAACGCCGTTTATATTCCGTTCGCCCGGGTTGGAAAAATTCCCGATAGTTTGTCGGTTAAACCAGGGGGGATCGTTATTTGATTAATGTGTTTTCTGTCACATGCTTAATATGTCAATAAGCTAATTTCCATTAATTTCCATATTTGCTTATTGACATTGCCCTGGATATATGCTACTATATGGACGTCTATACGTTATATAAACTGATGTCTATACTACAAAGATATTGACGACTATAAAACGTCAGGCATTTTCCGACAAAGGTTGACGATGGTTTCATTCACTAAAGTCGAAGGTATTTCAAGATACGCTCAAATCCGCGAGGCGCTGCGCCAGGAAATTAATGCAAAGCGGCTTCTGCCGGGGCAAAAACTGCCCTCTGAGGATGAACTGGCCGCCCAGTTTGGCGTAAGCCGCATGACGGTACGCCAGGGCATTTCCGACTTGTTGGATGAAGGTCTGCTCTATCGCAAACACGGCGTGGGTACCTTTATAGCCCAGCCGCAGATAGCGCGCGACCATAGCCGCCTCTCTAATTTTTTTGAAAGTTCACTGGCCAACCATGTTGAAGCTGCCATGCGTGTTTTGGTTTCTGAAATTTTACCGGCCAAGTTAAAAATCGGTAAAGCCCTGGCGCTGGAAGAAGGGGATCTGGTGATCCACATCAAAACCCTGCGTTCGGCCAATGGCATACCGGTTACGGTGCACGATGCTTATGTTCCGTATAAATTATTTCCGAGGTTATTAAAGGAAGACCTGGTGTCGCACCACATCTGGGATTATATGGGCCAATATGGTTACCCGGTTAAACGCGCCGTGCAGCGCCTTGAAGCGCGCGAAGCCGATGAAAAATTATCCAAATTATTGGGTATAGAGGCCGGTGCGCCGACCCTGTATAAAGAACGAACGGTTTATGCTGAAGATGGCACCCCCGTGGAATTTACTTATTGTTATAACCGGGGTGATCGATATTCATTAACGGTGACACTATCACGTTAGTCACATCCGCTTAATCTGTACCAGCAGAATAAACGGGTGCACTAAATGCCCAGAGGCCGGTATTACCGGCCCCTGAATGAAGAAATAAGTAGAACGCTGATAGCGAAGGTGCTGTAACCAGCAGCACGATCGTCCTCTTTGCTTGCCTGTAAACGATTTTTAAAAATCGCTCCAGTGCAGCACGCAAAGACGCGCCACTGCTTTCATTATATCACTGATTTGAGTATGAAGGTCTGATTTGGTGAAAGGCTTTCGATATCAAGTGTCAGGAAGGAGGTGTTTATCGAATCATACAGGCAGAAAGGTTTTTAGAGTTGGCTGAATTTTGTAAAAAAACAAATTATTTTTTCAGACTTGGAGGCTAAAAATGACTTTCTCAATCATGTATTTGATAGCCGCATTTGGTGGCGGTATTTTAGGGGCTGCGCTGGGTGGTTTACCCGTCTTTATTCTCTGTGGTGTTGCGGCAGTTGTCGGTGCCGGTATCGCGGCTGCAACCGGTGATCAAACCTTTTCCAACCTGGTCGCCTGGGGCCCTCTGCTTGGCCCACAGGTATCTTTTGCCGGTGGCGCGGCTGCGGCCGTGTATGCTGCCAAAAAAGGCAAGCTGGCCTCAGGGAGAGATATCGCCACTGCTTTAATTGGCCTGAACAGCCCCGACGTATTATTGGTGGGTGGTATCTTCGGCGCCCTGGGTTATGTCTTACAGTGGGCCATTGCCAATATTCCTCCGATCAGCCCGCTGGGCTTCACCAATGCCATTGCCATGTCAATCGTGATCAATGCCATCATCGCCCGTGTTGTCTTCGGTAAAACCGGTGTATTTGGCAAAGTTCGCCCCGGCGACAATCGCTGGCGCGCCAGCGAAGTGGCCTCATGGCTGCCCTGGTTAAGCAAACCCAGCACCCTGTTGGCTGTTGGTCTCGGTTTCGGCGCTGTTGTTTCCTACAGCACCGTTGAAGCCCCCAAACTGGCCGGCCTGTGGTTCGGTATTGCCACCGTTACCCTGTTCTTCCTGCAATTCGGTGTGAAAGTGCCTGTATGGCACCACATTGCCCTCTCAGCCGAACTGGCCATTTCCGCGGCCGGCGGCGATATCTGGTGGGGTGTGGCCTTTGCCGTTATGGCTGCCTTCATTGGCGAATTTTACGCCATGCTCTTTACCGCTCACGGCGACAATCATATTGATCCCCCGTCGGCGACTCTCTTTACCACATACATCATCATGTCGCTCGTTTACCTGACCGGCGCATTCAGCTCCCTATCCGGTTTCGGCTCGTTGGCCGTGGCCGTTGTGGTTGCCGCTGCCGGTTATGGCATTATGACCGCCCTGAAGGCTGGTAAAGTTGCCGGTGAAGATGTGACCGCCCCGGCGAAAGTTGCTTAATCATTAAAAAAATCAAAAAGTAAATTTGCTCTTATCGGTGAAAGTTTTTTTGAAACGTTGAGCGAAGATTAGATATTGTGTTATGGAGAGAAGGTAATTATGTCACTAGAGAATACGGTGCAGATTTTGTATACTGCCTGTAAAGCTGGTTATTGCGTTGGAGCTTTTAATATCGTCGATTATCTGTCCTTAGAAGCCGTCATTCATGCCGCAGAGACTCACCATGCTCCTGTAATCCTGCAAACTTCTAGTACAACCGTCCGTCGATATGGCGCTGAACGACTCGTGGCGCTGACGCGTACCCTGGCTGATCGAACACCAATCCCCATTGGTCTGCATTTGGACCATGGCACTGAATTTGAGTTGATTAAAGAGTGTATTAAGGCAGGGTATAGCTCGGTTATGATTGATGCCTCTCGATATGCGTTTGAAGAAAATATCGCTCGCACCCACCAGGTGGTTGAACTGGCGCACTGTTACGGCGTCTCGGTCGAAGGTGAAATCGGGGTTCTGGCAGGCGTGGAAGACGACCTGGTGGTGCAGCACGATAAAGCAATTTACACAACACCTGAAGAAGCCATAGAGTTTCAAGCCCGGTCTGAAGTGGATTTTTTGGCTGTGGCCGTTGGAACCGCGCACGGCTTTTATAAAGAAGAGCCGCGCCTGGATGTGGAAACATTGCGCGAAATTCATAAACGTGTGTCCTTTCCCCTGGTCATTCACGGGGGCAGCGGACTGAGCATGCAAACGCTGCAAACGTTGGTATCTGCCGGTGCAGCAAAATTAAATATATCAACTCAGTTGAAAAAAGATTATATAGACTCATTAGAGTCGTATCTCAGCGCCCATTCCAATGAGTACAACCCCATGCGGATGTTAGATAATACTCACGATCAATTGGTAAAAACCGTGGGCGCTTACCTGCAAGTTCTTGGTAGCGCTGGACGAGTCTGATTACATTAACGAAAGAAGGTATCTATCCATGAAAACACAAATTGATACGGTTATCTTTGACTTTGATGGCGTCCTGGTTAACACCGGGCCAGACATTGCCAGTGCAGCGAATTATATATTGCAGCTCTACCATTTAGAAGAACTGCCGCAAGATACCATCGTCAGTTATATTGGCGGCGGCGCCGAGGTGCTTTTACGACGCTGCCTGAAAGATCGCGCAGATGAATTAATATCACAGGCGTTGCCTGAGTTTAATCAACGTTACAACGAATACTGCTGTGTGCAGTCGCACCTTTACCCCGATGTTAAGCTGGTCTTGGATCAGCTTAAAACAACGGGAAAACGACTGGCCATTGCCACCCAAAAGAAGGAAGCTACCACTCACGTAATGATCGACCGTCTGGGAATCGGAACCTATTTTGATTGCATCGTCGGCCCAGACTCGGTTACTCATCGCAAACCCCATCCCGAATCCGTTCTGCGTATTTTAGACAGCACCAACACCCGCGCAGAACGGGCGGTGGTGGTGGGTGATATGCCTACCGACATTCAAGCCGGCAAAGCCGGCGGTACTTATACTTGCGGTGTCTTTTATGGGTACGGCGCCGGTGAAGATATTCTGGCTTCCGCCCCCGACCTGACGATTACCCGCCTGTCGCAGTTGTTGGACTGGATGGAATAATTTTAAGGAAAGTAGAAACTATCATGTCGTCAACTCGCTCACTCCTGACCCGTTATGCCTGTGATATGCACTGTCATACCACACGCTCTGACGGCCATGATAGCCCGCAGGAATTAATCGACCGCGCGGCCGCTCTGGGAATGTATGCCATCGCCATCACGGATCATGACATCACCCCCCCGGAGGAAATTATCACCGGCGACGGCCGGTCAGTCAACATGCAGGAATATGCCGCCCGGGCCGGTCTGGTGCTTGTGCCGGGATATGAATTTTCAACCGATACGCTTGTGGATGAAGTGCATATCTGCGGTTACAACCTGAATTGGCAGTTTGCCGATTTACAGGCGGAAGTGCAGGCGGCTGCACATAGTAAAACAGATGCTTATTTTCAATTATGTGTAAGGCTGAACGAATTTGCTTATCCCATTGATTGGGAAGCTGATGTTCTGACTTATACCAATGCTGATGGTGTACAGGTTCGCCGGGCTCCGTTGGATGTGCAGCGAAAGCATATCTTTGAAGCCTTGGCGGCGCGCGGATATGCGCCGAGCTGGAGTGCTGCCAAGCTGATGGTTCGAGACAATCCGCAGTTGAATGTACGCCGTCGCAAGATTGATCCTCTGGAGGCAATCAGGTTAATTCATCGCTGTGGCGGCATTGCCGTGCTGGCGCATCCCTATCTCATTGATGACCCCATCACCACCCTGGGAGCACAGCCGGTCAGCCGTTTTGATTACATTGATGCCTTGATTGCCGCCGGACTGGACGGCATTGAAGCCCGATATACTTATGATAAAACCACCTACAAAGGTTCGTTAACACCAGAGGAAATTGAAGCACAGGTTCGCGCCCGTTACACCAATCGCCTTCCCATTCTTAGCGGCGGCTCCGATTACCATGCCGACTGGAAAAAAGGTGAAAAGAAACAACGTGAGTTGGGTGAGCGCGGATTAAACAAGGCAGAATTTCAATCTTATTTTGGCAAAGTTATTCCCAATCTCTCGTTTGTTAGTGAAGCGGATGGAAAGGAGTAAAACATGATTAAAACAATCATTTTCCCTGGCCGTTATGTTCAGGGGTCTGGTTCCTTGGATGAAGCAGGCAAATTTATTGCTCCGTTGGGAAAAAAAGTGCTTGTAGTTTGGGATTCTATCGTTAATAAAATGTTTTCCGAACGTCTTGAGGCCAGCATTAAAAAAGCTGACGCAGAGATTTTCTCGTTTGTATTCTCTGGTGAATGCAGTCGTAATCAGAAAGATATCGGCATTCAAAAAGCGCAGGCGCTAAAGGCCGACGTAGTGGTCGGGGTTGGTGGCGGAAAAGCCATTGATCTGGCCAAGGCGATTGCCTTTAACACCAACGCGCATATGGTATCGCTGCCCACCGTTGCAAGCAATGATGCACCCACCAGCAGTTGTTCCGTGTATTACACCGATGACGGCGTGTTGGACGGTTTTGACGTCTGGCCGCGCAACCCGGATATGGTTTTGGCCGATTCACAAATCATTGCCAATGCCCCGGTGCGCTGGTTGGTGTCGGGCATCGGTGATGCGCTGGCAACCTGGTTTGAGGCTGAAGCGGCCTTTAAAGGGCGCCGGCCCGCTTTTGCCGGCGGTGTGCCCACCATGACGGCCATGAGCCTGGCGCGTTTATGTTACGAGACGTTAATGGCTTATGGCATTGATGCAAAAATGGATGCCGAAAATCATGTGGTTACCCCGGCTCTGGAAAAAATTATTGAAGCCAATATTCTGCTTTCCGGCATTGGCTGGGAAAGCGGCGGCCTGGCAACGGCCCATACCCTGGGCAACGGTTTATCCATTCTGGAATGTACCCATCCCTATTCACATGGTGAAAAGGTGGCATTCGGTCTGGTAACTCAGCTCTGCCTGGATGACGACATTGACCCGCAGGAACGCCTGGATGTTGTCGATTTTATGGTTGAGCTTGGTTTGCCGGTATCTTTTGCGGAATTGGGTATGGCTAAACTCGCTAAGGATGAATTGATGAAGGCCGCTGTGGCGCTTACCGAACCGGGTAATTTTCTTCACAATCATGTTTTTACCGTTTCGGCGTTAGATCTGTTCAGCGCCATGGTAAAAGCTGACGCTTTGGGTTCAAGTAGAAAAAAGTTATTGAAATAAAATGAAAAAATGAAGTAAGAGAGGTCAATATGGTCGATTTAAGTAAGATGGATAAAAAGGCGCTCGCTAAAGTATTCGATTATTCAGTGCTGCCAAAAGATACCAATGAGGCTGCCATTCGCAAGGGTTGTGAAATTACCCGCCAATACCAGTTTGCTGCGTTTTATTCCAGCAGCCCCTATTGGACCCCCATCATTGTCGATGAGCTGAAAGATTATCCCGATATTGAAATCGGCACCGGCATTGCTTTTCCTTTCGGCAGCGCCCCTGCCAACGTCAAAGCATTTGAAACCGAAGAAGCCGTAAAACGCGGCTGCACGGCAGTTGATATGGTTATGAATATTGGCGCTTTGAAAGATAAACGCTACGATGTGGTCAAGGATGAGTTAAAACTCTTCGTTAAAGCCGCCGGCAAAGCAGTCACAAAATGTATTCTCGAAACCAATTTCCTCACCGATGAAGAAGTTGCAGCCGGCTGCAAAATCATTCTTGAAACGGGCGTGCAGTATGCCAAGACCTCATCAGGCCAGTTTGAAGGCCCCAGCCTGGAACAGTTTATGGTGATGCGCCGCACTCTGGAAGGCACCGATGTGAAATTAAAAGTGGCCGGTGTAAAGTTCCCCCGTCCGCAGAATGCTTATACCTTCCTGATGGCCGGTGCAGACCGCATCGGTACACGCGCCGCACCAGAAATTATTGACGCTCTCGATTTAATGCGCGAAATTGGCGTGGTTCCCAAGATGAAATAAACCTTAATGGATCGACCGGTCCATTAACTTAAGTTCAAGGATTTTATTATGCCTATCAATATTGCTAAATTAACCAAACAAGATGTAGCTCGCATGATGGATTATGCGATTCTGGCGCCTGAATGGCAGGACAAACAACAACTGGCCGGCTGTGAAGATGTGCGGAAATACAAATTTGCGGCGTATTATATTTTGCCGCACTGGACTCCGTTGGTTGTCAAAGAAATTGGCGACTTCGCCCGCGAGAACCATGTGTTGATCGGTACGGGAATTTCCTTCCCCTATGGTTCCGGAACAACCAGCACCAAACTGTTCGAAGCCGAAGACCAGATTAAGATTGGCTGCACCGTTCTGGATATGGTTGGAAATATTTCCTGGTTAAAAGATCGCAAATACGATCTGTATGCCCAGGAGTGTAATCAATTTGTCAAACTATGCCATGATGCCGGTTTGATTGCCAAAGTCATCATCAGCGTTGGATACCTGACCGGCGAAGAAATTGCCGCCGCCACCAAAATTGTGGCCGAATCAGGCGCCGAGTTTGTCAAAACAGCCACCGGCACAGGCCCCAGCGGCAGACCCAACTTTAATGACGCCAAAATCATGCTGGATACCCTGGCCGAGATGAAGTCGAGCTGCAAATTGAAAGTTTCAGGCGTGGTAGAACCGCGGATTATCAACGCGTATAACTTTATCCGCATGGGCGCTATGCTGATAGGCACCCGCAGCGCAGTTGAAATCGTTGAAGCGCTGCCCGAAGTTCAAAAAACACTCTTTCCGGATTAACTAACAATTTCTTGTGTTCAATAGGAGATAAAGAACATGGCTAAATATTTGGCAGGTATTGATGTCGGAACAACCGGTGCACGGTGTGCATTATTTGATATGCAGGGTGAAATGGTTATCAGCGAATATCGCGAATACAGCTCCACTTACCCGAAACCGGGTTGGGTTGAGCAGGACCTCGACGAAATGATTGCCATGACCATGGAAGCCTGCAAGGCAACCATCGCCAAAGCCGGAATTAACCCGAAAGAAATTGCCTCCATCGGTTTTTCAACCCAGCGTTCCGTGACTGTGCCGGTTAATAAAGACGGCAGCAAAGTGCGCCCGATGATCTCCTGGCAGGACGCCCGCACCGGCGCTGAAGTGGCCGACATGTTAAATAAAATTGACGGCGATAAATATTACAGCATCTCCGGTATGCCCATGGGCACCACCTGGAATATCACCAAGATGTTATGGATGCGCAAAAACGAGCCCGATCTCTACAAAAAGACCTATAAATTTGTACAGAATCAGGACGCCGTCTTAAAAGCCTTTGGTGCCGATGATTTTTACACCGATATGAGCGATATGGCTTTTTACGGCGTTTGGGATGTGGCCAAACTGGAATGGAGCAAAGAACTTTGCGACCTGTTTGAGGTTACCCCCGAAATGTTCGGTAAACCCGTTGCTCCCGGCACCAAAGTCGCCGAAGTATCGGCCGATCTTTCTGCAAAATCCGGTTTTGCCGTGGGCACCCCCATCTGCGTGGGCGCCGGCGATCAGAACTGCGGTGTAGTCGGTATGGGCTCGATCAAAAGCGGTATGGCGACTGTTACCCTGGGTACGGCCGGCCTGGCAATCCTGTCGCTCGACAAACGTATCCCCGGCTTCGGCGGTATGATGATTACCAATCATGCCGTGCCCGGCATGTGGGAAATGGAAGGCCTCTCCAATGCGGCTGCCAGCTCTTACCGCTGGTTCCGTGATGTGGTCGGCACCCAGGAAAAAGAACTGGAAAAAGCCAACGGCCGCAGCGCCTATGATTATCTCAACGACCTGGCCTCAAAGGCACAGCCCGGCAGCAAGGGTCTGCTCTATCTGCCTTACCTCGGCACGGCAGCCACCCCGCGTTGGAATGCCAATGCCCGCTCAGCCTTCATCGGCATGTCCTTCGCACATGGCCGCTCCGAAATGGTGCGCGCCGTGATGGAAGGTGTGGCTTTGGAAGTGCGCGATATGATGGACGGCTGGATCAAATCCGGCGTAAACATCACCACCCTGCGTTTGGGCGGCGGTGCGACCAAATCGACCCTGTGGAACCAGATTCAAGCCGATATTTACGGTCGCCCGGTCGAAATCCTCAAGACCAGCGAATCAACCGTTTTGGGCGCAGCCATTCTGGGCGGCGTCGGCGCCGGTGTCTTTAAGTCCATTCCCGAAGGTGTGGACCAGATGGTTGCCATTACCGGTCAGTTGGAACCGAACATGGCCAATCACAAGATTTATGAAGAAATGTACGAAGCTTATTGCAAAGCCTATGAAGGTTTATCCTCCAGCGGCACGTTTGATAAGTTGGCTCAAATTCAGTCTGCCTGATCTCTGAATTAGCTCGCAAGACGTGGAGGGGTCAGGTTCCCCACACCTGACCCCTTTCACCAGAAAGAAAAATTAGCAGTTGCTCTAAATTTTAAATAGGTATTACAAAGGATAACTGAATATGGATGCAAAAACAAATTACGCTTCGGGCGCTACGCCCGAGAGTGTGCTCGAACGCTTCTTAAAAACGTCCCCCGGCCTTGAGGTCTGGTGGGATTCCTCTCCCCTGGTATACCCCAACTGGTCCGAGAAGCTGGTATCACAGGCAGCGCCTGAAAAACGCGATGTATTGGCTGCCCAGTTAAAAAAATGGTACGACCCCGCCGATGCCGCCAGCACCCTTTTTGCCGGCGTAACCACCAACCCGCCGCTTTCGCTGGCTGCCATGCAAAACGACCCGCCGCGCTGGCAGGCCTGGATTAAAGATTATCAGACCCAGCACCCCAAAGCCGATGTAGAAGATGTGTTCTGGGCGCTTTATAAAGAGATCGTGCGCCTGGGCGCTGAAGCCTTTTTGCCCCTGTTTGAATCTTCGGGATATTTAAAAGGTCATCTTTCAGGCCAGGTGGACCCGCGTCGTTTCTTTGATGGCGAGCTCATGTTGCGCCAGGGCCTCGAACTGGCCGCTCTGGCTCCCAACGTCATGGTTAAAATCCCCGGCACCCGTGAAGGTGTGGATGTGATTCGTGAGCTGACCGCTCGCGGTATTTCAACCAACTGCACGGCCGGTTATATCGTGCCGCAGTTTGTGGCCGTGGCCGAGGCTGTGCAGGCCGGTTTGGCCGAAGCGCGCGCCAAAGGGGTTGACCTGAGCCACTGGCGTTCGGTGGTCACCTACATGAGCGCCCGTTGGGAAAATTCCCCGGTCTTTGTCGAGCAAGCGCAGCGCGCCGGCATTACCCTCACCGAAGAAGATCGTCGTTGGGCCGGCGTCGCCCTCTTTAAAAAGGCTTACCGCGTTTATCGCGAGAGAGCTTATCCCAGCAAAATGCTGGTCTGTTCGGTGCGTATGGGACCCAATGATAAAACCCGCTGTGCCCACCTCGAAGAAATGGCCGGCGCCAGCGCAGTGTTTACCCTGCCGCCCAATTTCCTGGGCGAATTATTTACCGACGGCGAAAACCTCCAGTTTGAATCACGCGTCTGGCAGGATATTCCCGCCGAGATCATGCAGCGCCTGCAAAAGATTCCTTATTTTAAAGAATCTTACGAACCCGATGGTATGAAACAAAAAGACTTTAATACCATTGCGCCGCTGGTCAGCACTTTTAACGAGTTTTCAGGGGCAACCCAGAAAATGGTTGATTTTGTGAAAGAACGTATGGTTTAAAAATGCAACTCAAGGCAGGCGTCCTCCTGTGCCATGTTTATGGCACGGGAGACGCTCCAGGTTATTAATATTATTTTTTTTGGAAAGTGAAATTTTATGAACGAAACAACCCATAACGGCGCACCTTTGCCCGAAAACAAAACAGAAAATAAAGAGATGGATACCTTAACCGCCAATACCCTGCGTTTATTGTCTGCGGATGCAGTGCAGAAGGCCAATTCGGGCCACCCGGGTCTGCCGTTGGGCGCGGCCGATATCGTCACGGTTTTATGGTCGCACTTTTTAAAACATAACCCGCAAAACCCGACCTGGCCAAACCGCGATCGATTTATTTTATCAGCCGGTCACGGATCGGCTTTGTTATATTCCCTGCTGCACGTTTGGGGATACCCGGTTTCACTGGAAGACCTGAAACAGTTCAGGCAGTGGGGCAGCCGCACACCGGGGCATCCCGAATATGACCCGGCCATGGGCATTGAAATGACCACCGGCCCGTTGGGGCAGGGGTTTGCCACTGCCGTGGGGGTCGCCCTGGCCGAACGCCATCTGGCGGCCTGTTTTAACCGCCCAAATTTTGAAATTATTGATCATTTTACCTATGTACTGGCCTCGGATGGCGATTTAATGGAAGGTATTTCACACGAAGCCGCTTCATTGGCCGGTCACTGGGGTCTGGGAAAGTTGATTGTTTTTTATGACGATAACCGTATTTCAATTGACGGACCAACCTCTTTAAGCTGTTCGGATGATGCCGCCGGGCGTTTCCTGGCTTACGGCTGGCAGGTATTGTTGGCCGACGGACATGATAAAAATGCCCTGGCCAATGCCGTTGAAGCCGCGCAGTCGAACCTGAAAGCGCCGACCATTATCATTTGCCGTACGCACATCGGTTGGGGCAGCCCCCGCCAGGATATGTCCAAAGCGCACGGCGAGCCCCTGGGTCTGGATGATTTGCGCCGCACCAAAGAAGCTTTAAACTGGCCGCTGGAGCTGGATTTTTATGTACCCGATGCGGTGCGCGAATATATTAACGGTTTAAAAGAAACCCTTTTGGAAAAACAGGAAAGTTGGAATAAATTACTCGAGGGGTATTTTAAGGAATATCCCGATAAACGCCAGGATTGGGTCAACTGGCAGGAAGGCAAATTGCCCGCCGACTTAAACAAAACCTTACCGATTTTCGACCCGGCCAAAGCCCTGGCCACTCGAACCGCCTCCGGACAGGTATTGGAGGCCCTCTATGACTCCTTGCCTGTCCTGGTGGGTGGCTCGGCCGACCTGACCCCCAGCAACAACACCCATCCCAAACCGGCTGTCGATATGCTGCCTCCGGATTATAATGGCAGATATATTCGTTTTGGCATTCGCGAACATGCCATGGGAACCATTTTAAACGGCCTGGCCCTGCACGGGCTGCGCCCCTACGGCGGCACCTTTATGGTGTTTTCAGATTATATGCGCCCGGCCATTCGTCTGGCGGCATTAATGAAACTGCCCGTCATTTACATCTTTACACATGACAGCATCGGCCTGGGTGAAGACGGACCCACGCACCAACCGATTGAACACCTCACGGCCTTGCGCTGCATTCCCAACCTGGTGGTGCTGCGCCCGGCGGATGCCAATGAAACCCGTTCGGCCTGGCTGGCGGCCTTGGAACGCAAAGATGGTCCCACCGCGCTCATCTTAACCCGCCAGGCGCTGCCGCTGCTGACGCCCGAAAGCGACGAAGCCAAACGCGGTGCATATATCCTGGTGGATGCCCCCAAAGGGCATCCGGCCAAAGTCGTGCTGCTGGCAACCGGTTCCGAGGTTTCGCTGGCGGTTGAGGCGCAGCAGTTATTAAAAGAAAAAGGCATTGCTGCGCGGGTGGTTTCAATGCCGTCCTGGGAACTGTTTGACGCCCAGTCCGAAGCTTACCGCTGTGAGGTTATTCCTCCGCAGTCGCTTTGCCTCTCGGTCGAAGCCGGCCGCACCCTGGCCTGGAATCGTTATGTTTCGGCGCGCGGCGTGTGTTTGGGCCTGGACCATTTTGGCGCTTCTGCACCGTACCAGGTTTTATACACCAAGTTTGGACTGACCGCCGAAAACATTGCCGCTCAGGCAATGAAATTAATAGGAAAATAATTATGGAATTAAAAGAAGCAGCAGCCCGCCAGGCGCTCAAATATGTGGAAAATGATATGTTATTGGGGCTTGGCAGCGGCTCAACCGTGGCGTTTTTTATCCGTTTGCTGGGTTTAAGCTGGCAGCGCCATGAAATTAAGGGAATCCGCGCGGTGCCCACCTCAAAAGCCAGCGCCAATCTGGCGGCTTCGTTTGGGCTGCCGTTGGCCAGCTTGAATGAATTGGATCATCTTGATCTGGCGGTGGATGGGGCGGACGAAGTCGACCCCAACCTGAATCTGATTAAAGGGCTGGGCCTGGCTTTGCTGCGCGAAAAAGTGGTAGAAATTCACGCGCGCCGTTTTGTGGTGATTGTGGACGAATCAAAACTGGTCAAACGCCTGGGGCGTGGTGCGCTGCCGGTGGAGATTTTGCCCTTTGAATACGAAGCGCATTTGCGCTGGCTTAACAGCCTGGGCTGCCGCGCCGAATTGTGGCGTGACGAAACGGGACAGCCCCTGTTGACCGATAACGGCAATTATTATTGCCGCTGCCACTTTGCTGATGGCATTCATAACCTGGCCAAACTGGCCTGGTTGTTAAACGAACGGCCGGGCATTATTGAACACGGTTTGTTTATCAACATGGCCAATGAAGTGCTGGTGGCGGGAACCGGCGCAATGAAACGCCTGGTTAAAGACCCCGATAACGGTTTGGTCAGCGAAGAGTGGTTGGATGGGAGTCTTTAAAACATAATTTTTAACCGGGATAACCTGCTTTTTAAACCTGCGAGCATCTTCAGGTCGAAGTTGTGTCGAGAGGTTATTGACAGTTGTTTGTGGATATGTTACTATATGGACGTCTATACACCATATGATCTATTGTCTATATAACGCTATCATTTATTTACATCATGTTTGTAGAAAAAAGCAGGTTATCCCATGAGCCCTATCAGTAGAGTTGAAGGTATTCCAAGGTATGTACAGATCCGCGAATCGCTGCGTAATGAGATTCAATCCAAAACCCTTTTGCCCGGGCAAAAACTGCCCTCAGAAGATGAACTGGCGGCCCAATTCGGCGTAAGCCGCATGACGGTGCGCCAGGGTATATCCGATTTATTGGATGAAGGTGTGTTGTACCGCAAACACGGCATCGGCACTTTTATCGCACAACCCCAGGTCAGCCGGGATCACACCCGTTTGACCAACTTTTTTGAAAGCTCTCAGGCCAATCACGTGGAAGCTACCATGCGCGTGTTGATTGCCGATATTTTACCGGCGCGATTAAAAATGGCCAAAGCCCTGGCCTTAAATGAAGGCGAGCTTGCCATTCGGATTAAAACTTTGCGCATGGCAGATGGCATCCCTGTGACGGTGCATGATGCTTATGTGCCTTACAAATTATTCCCACAGCTTTTACAGGAAGATCTCGAATCACATCATATCTGGGAATACATGGATCAGTACGGTTATACGGTTAAACGCGCCGTTCAGCGCCTTGAGGCGCATGAGGCGGACGAAGAAATTGCTCGATTATTGGAGATTGAAGAAGGCGCTCCGGTGCTTTATAAGGAACGTACGGTTTACACCGAAGACGGTACCCCGGTTGAATTTACCTATTGTTATAACCGCGGCGACCGTTATTCCTTGACTGTCACGCTTTCTCGTTAATATCATCAGCCTTTCGTACCAGCGGAAGGCAGGGGCTGATGAGCAGGCCGGCCGGTCTGAAAAACAAACCGGCTTATTGAAGAAATAAATGAACCTGATCAGCGAAACTGCTGTCTGAGGCTTATTAACCCTTTCAGACAGAGTGATCGTCTGTTGTTTGCACGTTTGTAGATAAAAACAAACGGTGCAGAGGCAAGGATGCGTTATTTCATTTAAGGGATAAGGGAGCAACATTA
>JAJTBH010000034.1 GCA_021287005.1 Anaerolineae bacterium | reverse complement strand
TGGTTAGATACAGGTAAGAGGAAGTTAAAAAATCGAACCTAAAAAATAAAAATAAGGAGAAGAAAAATGCGTAAAACAATGTTGGCAGTAGTATCCGTATTGGCTCTGATGAGCATGCTGTTTGCGGCGTGCGCCCCGGCGGCGACGCCGACGGCAGCCCCCGCAGCGGCCGAACCGACTATGGCTCCCGAACCCGCCACCGCAGCCCCGGCTGCGACCGAAGCAGCGGCTCCCGCCGAAGTAAAAGCAGGTGGAGAACTGGAAGCCGCCATGGCCGGGCAGTACAAGGGCACGAAAGTGACCATGGCCGGACCGTTTGTGGACAGCGATGCGGTGAAATTTGACGCCTCGGTGAAGAGCTTTGAAGATGCCACCGGTATCGACATTGAATATGCAGGCTCAAAAGAATTTGAAGCCTCGATCGCCATCAGTGTGGACGGCGGCAGCGCCCCTGACATCGCCGACTTTCCGCAGCCCGGTCTGTTGGGCACCTTTGTGAAAAAAGGCAAAGTGGTCGACCTGAACAGCTTCATGGACATGGAAAAACTGAAAGCCAATTACAACCAGAGCTGGTTGGACATGGGCACCATGCAGGGCCCGAACGGCCCGATCATGGCGGGTGTGTGGGGCCGTGTGAACGGCAAATCGTTGGTGTGGTACCCGAAAGCCGCGTTTGACGAGGCCGGATACAAAGTACCGACGACCTGGGACGAAATGATTGCGTTATCAGACCAGATCGTAGCCGACGGTGACACACCGTGGTGCGTGGGTATCGAATCAGGCGCCGCCACCGGTTGGCCTGCGACGGACTGGATGGAAGATGTGATGCTGCGCACGACCTCCTTGGAGAACTATGACAAATGGGTGAGCGGCGAGTTAAAATTCTCCTCACCGGAAGTCAAACATGCCGCGGAAGTGCTCTCGGACCTGTGGTTCAAAGAGGGTTATGTATACGGCGGCCGCAAAGCCATCGCCACCACCGCTTTTGGTGATGCCCCCAAACCGATGTTTGAAAAACCCGTGAAGTGCTGGCTGCACCGCCAGGGCAACTTCATCACCAGCTTCTTCCCGACCGAAGCTGTGGCCGGCAAAGACTATTCATTCTTCTACCTGCCTCCGATTGATGAACAATATGGCAAACCCGTGCTGGTAGCCGGCGATATCTATGCCATGTTCAACGATCGTCCCGAAGTGCGAGCCGTGATGGAATACTTCTCAACCGGCGCGTCAGTGGAAGGCTGGGTGAAAGCCGGCGGAGCGATCAGCCCGCACAAAGACTCAAGCCTGGACTGGTACACCAATGAAGTGGACCGCGGCGTGGCTGAAATCATCCTGAACGCCACCTCGGTACGTTTTGATGCCTCCGACCTGATGCCGGGTGCCGTGGGCGCCGGTTCCTTCTGGAAGGAAATGACCTCCTATGTGACCGGAACCATCGATCTGGATACGGCGTTGAAAGAGATTGACGCCTCCTGGCCCAAATAAATAAAACACCTGTCGGAACGAACTGCCAGTGAAAGTTGAAGTTCAATCCGATCAAACAAAAGGAGCAGGATACCCGTGGGTATCCTGCTCCTTCCCCGCAAAAATTACAATTTAAATTGAGTCAAGCAAACTTATGCAGGTGTCAACAAAGCTTGCCTGTTTTACTTTAGGGTGTAATTTTATTCAAAACAATCAATCCGGATTAATAAAAATCCGGAAGAACACAATACCCGGCATAGTCGTTACAATAAAATTATCCTGAAATCTTGAATTTAATGAGGAGCTATCATGCGTTTTGGGCGATTTGATGATGAAAAGAGAGAGTATGTCATAGATGTACCGGATACCCCTTTACCGTGGATTAATTACCTGGGGTGTGAATCTTATTTTGGCTTGATATCCAATACGGCCGGCGGTTATTCGTTTTACAAGGATGCCCGTCTCAGACGTCTGACGCGTTATCGCTATAATAATGTTCCTCAGGATACGGGCGGTCGATATATCTATTTGCGTGATAATGCCAGCGGCGAATTCTGGTCGCCCACCTGGCAGCCGGTGCGCAAAAAGCTGGATGCTTACGAGTGCCGGCACGGCATGGGCTATACCGAAATCCGCTCAACCTACCAGGGCGTAAAAGCCGAACTGCGTTATTTTGTGCCTATGGGTGAAAACCTGGAGATCTGGCAGGTGCGTGTGAGTAATACGCGTGCGGCGGCGGCCGAACTGTCTTTGTTCTCGTCGCTGGAATTTTGTTTGTGGGACGCCCTGGACGATAATACCAACTTCCAACGCAACCTGAGCATCTGGGAAGTTGAAGTGGAAGACAGCACCATTTATCACAAGAGTGAATATCGCGAACGCCGCGACCATTTCGCTTATTTTGCCTGTTCCGAGCCTCTGGCGGGTTTTGATACCAACCGGGATGCCTTTTTGGGCGCTTACCGCGGTTGGGAGACCCCGAAAGCGGTGGAAGAAGGCCGCTCGCAAAACAGCATGACCACCGGTTGGACGGCGATTGGTTCTCATCATGTAAAACTGAACCTGAAAGCCGGCGAGAGCAAGGATTTGATTTTTGTACTGGGTTATTGGGAAAACCCGCGGGATGCCAAGTTTATTCCGGCTGATTCGCAGATTATAAATAAAAACCTGGTTAAGCAGACCATTAACAAATATATGCAAAAAGAGGCCGTTGAAAACGCCTTTGCTGCTTTAAAAACTTACTGGAACAGCCTGCTGGATAAAATTCAGGTGGAAACACCCAACCCACATGTCAACCGCATGGTCAACATCTGGAACGCTTACCAGTGTATGATCACCTTTAATATGTCGCGCAGCGCTTCATATTACGAGAGCGGCATCGGGCGCGGCACGGGCTACCGCGATTCGAATCAGGACCTGCTCGGTTTTGTGCACATGGTGCCGGACCGCGCCAGAGAAAGAATGATCGATCTGGCTTCCACCCAGTTGCCCTCCGGCGGCGCTTATCACCAGTACCAACCCCTGACCAAACGCGGCAACAACGATGTGGGTGGTAATTTTAATGACGATCCCATGTGGCTGGTGCTGGCCGTGGCGGCCTATCTTAAAGAGACCGGCGATTGGGATATTCTGGACGTAGCCACACCTTATGACAACCAGCCGGGCAGCGAGACTCCGCTTTATGAACACCTTGAGCGCAGCTTTAAGTATATTCTGGAGCGCATTGGCCCCCACGGGCTGCCTTTAATCGGCCGCGCGGACTGGAACGATTGTTTAAACCTAAACTGTTTCTCCGATACACCGGGGCAAAGTTTTCAGACTACCACCAACCGCGAAGGCAAAGTGGCCGAAAGTGTTTTCATCGGTGGGCTGTTGGTATTGGCGGCACGAGAAATGGCCGAAATTGCCGCTCAATTAAATCACCGAGATGAGGTAAAATATTATACAGATGAAGCCAACCGCATGGAGCAGGTGGTTTTGCAACATGGTTGGGATGGCGCCTGGTTCAAACGGGCTTATGACGCTTTGGGCGACCCGGTCGGTTCAAAAGAGAATAAAGAAGGCCAAATCTTTATTGAACCGCAGGGCATTTGTATTATGGCCGGCATTGGTCTGGATGATGGCAAAGCCATTCAAGCGCTCGATTCGGTTAATGATCATCTGGCTTCACCGCACGGCATCGTTTTGCAGCAGCCGGCTTATCACCAGTATTATTTGCATATGGGCGAGATTTCTTCTTATCCGCCCGGTTATAAAGAGAACGCCGGTATTTTCTGTCATACCAACCCCTGGATTATGATCGCCGAAGCGATGGCAGGGCGAGGTGAAAAGGCGCTGGATTATTATTTACGGATTAACCCCAGCGCACGTGAGGAAATCAGCGAGGTTCACCGCTGTGAGCCTTACGTTTATGCTCAAATGATTGCCGGTAAAGATGCGGCTACGCATGGCGAGGCTAAAAATAGCTGGTTGAGCGGTACGGCAGCCTGGAACTATGTTGCCATTACCCAGTGGATTCTGGGGGTGCGCCCGACCTATGCCGGTTTGGAAATCGCTCCTTCCATCCCGGATGACTGGCAAAACATGCAAGTTAAACGTGAATGGCGCGGAGTAACATATAATATTAACATGAAACGAGTTGGCAAAGGCAGTGAGGTCAAACTGGAAGTAGATGGACAACCGTTTGAAGGCCAGATTGTACCTTTGCCCTCGGATGATCGTAAAGAGGTGCTTATCTCATTGTTGGTAGGGTCGTAACCCCTATCCAGCAAGTTCCTCTCATTCTTCCCCGGTGGTCATATTATGGTGTTTGGGGCAACCTTGATCCACCGGGGAAGTCTTTATTTAATCAACCTGTTTTAACAGCAGCGGGGTGGATGTAAGTATAATAAACTTGACAGACTTTTCATCTGGATAAAAGGAGCTGTAGATGAATGAATTGATCTTAAATGAAACTTTCGATCATAACGGTATAGATCAACGGTTGAAATGGTATTGTCCCCCCGCACGCTATGAAATTAATAACTCTAACCTGGTGGTTTTTGCCGATGCCAAAACGGACTACTGGCAAAAAACGCATTACGGTTTTAGCGCCGATAACGGCCATTTTTTATATGCCGAACAGAACGGTGATTTCAGCTTAACCACCCGGGTGCGTTTTACCCCGGCACATAAATATGACCAGGCCGGATTGCTGGTGCGTTTTACACCCGATTTCTGGATTAAGACGTCGGTGGAATACGAAACCCCCACTTTGAGTTACCTGGGTGTGGTATTAACCCGGCATGGTTATTCCGACTGGTCCACTCAAAAAATCAACCCCGAACTTAACGAAATCACGCTGCGCATCCGGCGCGAATCCTCCAATTTTTTTATCGAATTTCTGGAAGCCTATAATCCCGGTACTGAAAATGAAAATTGGACACGTATTCGTATGGCGCATTTAAAACCCGATCAGGAAATGCCCATTCAGGCCGGTTTGTATGCCGCCAGCCCCAAAGAAGCCGGATTTAAAGCTGAGTTTGATTACTTAAAAATCGAAAAAACAATTTAGCTTAAGCTAACGACTGGAGAGAAAATGACAAGAGATTCTGTTTTCAGTCCAAAAGGACCCAAAGCCATTGGCCCTTATTCGCATGCCGTTTGGGCGGGCGACCTTTTATATTGCTCCGGGCAGACGCCCATCATTCCATCTGAAGGAAAACTGGTGGAGGGGGGCATCAGCGAACAGACCCAACAGGCTTTTAATAACCTGGAAGCCGTTTTAAATGACGCCGGTTTAAGTATGGATGCGGTGATTAAAGTGAATGTTTACCTGACCAGTATGTCCAACTTTGCGGGTATGAATGCCGTTTACCAGACGCGTTTTAACGCGCCTTTTCCGGCGCGAACCACAGTGGCGGTGGCCGAACTGCCCCTGGGGGCTCTGGTTGAAATTGAGCTGATTGCCAAAAAGGGCTAAACCGGCGCCGTGCGCTTTTTATCACAGGTTAAAGGCGGCCTTTGGGCGGCGCTGGTTTTAATCATAATTTTATCGGCCGGAGCGTTCTGGCTTTTTTATGATTTACCCTCCAGCGATATAAACACAGCCCGGCTGCGAATGCCCAGCATTCGGATTACCGACCGGAATGATGCCCTGCTGTATGAAGTTTTGGCGTCTGACAGCGGGCGGCAGTTGAGCGTGGCCTTGCAGGATATCCCTGCGATGCTGCGACAGGCGACCATAAGCACCGAAGATGCACGATTTTATGACAACCCCGGTGTTGATCTGCCGGGGTTGTTGCGCGCCGTGTGGATTAACCTGAACGGCGGCGAAACCCTTTCGGGTGGCAGCACCATTACCCAGCAGGTGGCGCGCAACCTGTTGTTAAGTGACAACGAACGCAGCCAGCGCAGCCTGCGGCGCAAAATTCGCGAAATGGTACTGGCCTGGCAATTAACGCAGCGATATTCCAAAGATGAAATTCTGGCCTTATATCTTAACCAAACCTATTACGGCGGCATGACTTATGGCGTTGAGGCGGCAGCGCGCACTTATTTTGGCAAACAGTTAAAAGATTTAAGCCTGGCAGAGTGCGCTTTGCTGGCGGGTCTGCCGCAGGCCCCGGCATTATATAACCCCTATACCGATTTACAGGCGGCCATTAAGCGCCGCAATGTGGTGCTGGGGCTGATGGAAAAAAATGGCGATATCAGCGCCGTTTTGCGCCATCAGGCGGAAAACGAAAGTGTGCGTCTGACGGCGGCGCCCTACCCCCTGGAAGCGCCGCATTTTGTAATGATGGTGCGCTCGCAGATAGATGCCCTGTTCAGCCCCGAAGAGATTCGCACCAGCGGCGGCCTGGTGGTGCGCACCACGCTTAACCTGGGCTGGCAGCACATTACCGAACAGGCCGTCGCCGGCCAGTTGGAAAAATTGCGCCGTTCGGGCGAAGAGAGCGCCGAACATAATGTTAATAATGCCGCCGTGGTGGCTTTGGACCCGCACACCGGGCAGATTGAGGCAATGCTGGGCAGTCCCGATTTTTATGATGCTCAACACGATGGCGCGATTAATATGGCAATTTCAGCACGCCAGCCCGGCTCGGCTTTAAAACCCTTTATTTATGCATTGGCCATGTCACCCGAGCGTGCCCAACCCTGGACGGCGGCCAGCATGCTGCTGGATGTAACCAGCAACTTTCAAACCCGCGACGGGCGGGTTTATAGCCCGGCCAATTTCGACCGGCTGGAACACGGCCCGGTACGCCTGCGGCAGGCATTGGCTTCGTCGCTGAATATTCCTGCCGTGGCGACTCTGAATCATGTCGGTTTAGCGGATGAGTTCGCCTTTTTGCGCCGCCTGGGCATCAGCGACCTGGGCCAACCCGAAAATTACGACATCTCACTGGCGCTGGGCGGCGGCGAGGTGAGCCTGCTGCACCTGACCAGCGCATATGCCGTTCTGGCCAATGAAGGGCGCAGTGTGACGCCTTATGCCATTCTGGAAATAAAAGACGGAATGGGAAAAACACGTTATCAGGCCCCACAAACAAAATCGGAACAGGTAATGGATGCACGCCTGGCCTGGTTAATCTCGGATATCTTAAGCGACGATTCCGCACGTTCGATCGGTTTTCCGGCCAATACGGTCTTAAATATTGACCGGCCGGCGGCGGTGAAAACCGGCACAACCACCAATTTTCACGATAACTGGACGATGGGTTACACCCCCGACCTGGCGGTGGGGGTGTGGGTGGGCAACGCCGGGCAAACACCGATGTTTGATGTAACCGGTTTGAGCGGCGCCGGGCCGATCTGGCATGCCGTCATACGCGGATTATCCGCCGGGCAGCCGGTTAAAACATTTAAACGCCCGCAAGGGTTATCCGAGTTGGAAGTATGCGACCCATCCGGTTTGCTGCCCACACCCGATTGTTCACGAACCGTGCGGGAGTGGTTCATTGACGGCACGCAGCCGCAGCAGCCCGATAACCTCTATCATCGGGTCAGAATCAACCGGCGCAACGCTCAACCGGCCGATGCAAATACGCCTCAGGCAGATGTATTTGAAACCACCGCCTGGGATCTGCCGCCGGAAGCCGCAGCCTGGGCCCACCAGCACGGCGTGTTATTGTGGTCGGATGTGCAGACGGGGCAGGCAGCAAAGGCGGATTTTCAGCAAAACAGCGTAAAAATATTAAATCCGGCTGACGGCGGCCTGTATGTTTTATCAGATAAACTGCCGGCCGAAAACCAGCAGGTGCGTATTGAGGCGGCCGTGCAGGGTGCGGTTCGCGCCGTGCGTTTGTATGTGGACGGTAGTTTGCTGGCCGAAACGGCAGCCTACCCGCACCAGGCCTGGTGGAAGTTAACCCCCGGCCGGCACAAAATTAATGCAGTCGGTGTGGGGGTCGACGGTGTGTTATACGACAGCCCGGCAGTGACGATTAATGTCGAGCGGGAATAAATTAGGCCTGTGGTGCGGTGTGTTTTACCCTGAATTGGTTCTATACATCTCACAATAAATTGCTAAAATTAAGCATACCAGATAGGAAATTGAGGAATTGGTATGCGAATTGCGTTGGATCGAGACTCACAAACCCCCTTATATCGCCAGATTTGTCGTTTTTTGGAAGGCCAGATAAACAACGGCGGCCTGGCTGCGGATACGCGCCTGCCGGCCAGCCGTGACCTGGCAGTCAGCCTGGGTGTGGGGCGTTTGACGGTAAATAATGCCTATGCCGAACTGGAAAGCAAAGGTTTGATTTACCGCATTCCGGGCAGCGGCACCTTTGTCTTACAACAATCGCCTGCCCAACCGGCAGAGGGTGTGGCAGCCGGAATTGAAAGCCTGCCCGCGTGGCAGCAGGCCCTGTTAGATCAACCGGGTAAAAGTGCAGCCCAGCGCCAGGACGAATTAATTGAGTCGGCGCGTTCTGCCGGCCTGATTTCTTTCGCCGAGGGCGGCGGTGACTGGCATTTGTTCCCCCAGGATGATTTTCGCAAGGCGCTGATGACGGTTTTAAAACAGGATGATGCGCGTGTGTTAAGTTATGGCGATACGGCCGGTTTTTTGCCGCTGCGCCAGACCATCAGCCGCATCCTGGTCAGCCAGGGCATTCCGGCCAACCAGGAACAGGTGTTGATCACATCCGGCTCGCAGCAGGCACTTGCTTTGATATTAAAACAACTGGTGCCGCCGGGTGAGTGTGTATTGGTGGAAAACCCGACCCATATGGGTTTTATCGACCTGTGTCATGCCAATGGCGTTCGTATGCTGGAGGCGCCGCTGGATGAACAGGGTATGCTGATTGAAGCGGCTGAAAAACATCTGAACAGCGGGCGCGTGCGTTTGATTTATACGGTGCCCAATTTTCAGAATCCGAGCGGGGCCTGTTTAAGCTCGGGCCGCCGCCGACAACTGGTGAACCTGGCTGCGGCTTATGGTGTGCCCATTCTCGAGGATGATTTTGTGGGTGATCTGCGTTATAAGGGGCAGGCACAGCCGGCTTTAAAAGCGCTCGACAAAAGCGGTTATGTCATTTATGTGGGCACCTTTTCCAAAATGCTGATACCGGCATTAAGAATCGGATATGTTTTATGCGAAGGGCCGTTATATGGACGTTTGCTGGCCGCCAAACACAGCGCTGATATTGGCACATCCACGCTGATGCAACGCGCTCTGGATGCCTATATCAATGTTGGCCGTTATGAAGCCTGCCTGCGGCGTGCTCGTTCCGTATATGGGCGCAGACGACAGGCCATGCTCACCGCGTTGGCGCGTACGATGCCCCGGGGCGTGACCTGGAGCAGCCCGGCCGGCGGATTATTCATCTGGCTTAAGCTGCCCGAACCGCTGACGGCTGATGATTTGTTCGTGCGGGCCAGCGCCGCGCATGTCATTTATACACCGGGTTCGCTGTTTACACCGACCGGGGCACCCTCGCCCTGGCTGCGCCTGAATTTTGCCCTGCACCCGCCGCCGCTGATCGAAAGCGGGGTGCAGCGCCTGGCAGATGTGATCCGGCGTGTTTTATCACCATAAATCAGATCAATTTTTACATTAGTTAACATAAATGAACCTGTTACAACGGCCGCCCGGCGGCCGGAATGGGAACGCGCCTGAAGCCGCTTGAAATCCGGCTGCCGCTTCGACGGGCTCAGCGGGCGGCTTTTTTATGACCGGTTTTCCGGCCGTGTGGGAGGAGCCCGGAAGTCGATTAAGAAAAAATGAAACGTCGGACGCCGGTATATTCCGGTGATTGCAGCCGGTCAACAAAAAGTTATTTAGTCTTCCCGGCCGGAAGATAAAACCAAACCAAGGAGTATAAAATGTTTCTGGATATTAAAGAATACCGTGATTTGCGAAAAAAATATAATTTTGAGATGTTTAAAAGCGGGGTGAGCACCTTCCGCGAATTTGAAGAACTGGAAGCCAAAACCTTGCAGGCGGGGGCTTTACCGCGCAAATATAAAGAGTTAATTTCTCTGGCGACCAGCATTGTTTCTCTGTGTTACGGCTGCGTGGAATACCATGTGACCCAGGCGTTGGAAAACGGCGCCACGCGTGAAGAAGTGGCTGAAACGGCCGCCCTGGCCATTGTGATGGGCGGCGGCCCGGCGCAGTGGCCGGCGCGGTATGCCTTTAAAGTGATGGATGAGCTTGAAGCGCAAAAGGCCCAATAAATAAAAACACCCCCGTGTGTTTTTAAAACACGGGGGTGTTGGTTTCATACGGGTTTTTATTGGATGGTAAACTGGCTGCCTGCACCGCGCCCGTACACATCGGGGAAATAAACTTCCTGACCGGTGGGTGGGATGACCTGGAATGTGCCGGGGTTAACCGCACGCACGCGGTAGTGATAGACATATTTACCGGCGGGCAGCGAATCGGCAAAGAGCACCACTTTTTCATCACGCAGGTCGGTATGGGTGAAAAACCACCAGCCCCAACCCTCATTATTGATGCTGTTTAAGTCCACCAGTTCGGGTTGAGAACCCTGCGGGTTGGTTTTAAGCGAAGCATCCACGGCTTCCATGCCGGCCGGCAGCGGGTCACTGATCATAACATAATGCAGATTGTTGCCGACCTCAATGCTCAACTCGGCTTCCAGAATCTCACCTTGTTTGGCGCTGGTGACATCCGTTTTGGGGTCGCTGCTGCGATAATAACGGCGGCTGAGCGAAAGCCCCTGATCGAGCGGTTGAATTTCTGAAACCGGCAGGTTTACCGTCAGGTAAGTGCTGTAATATAAACGCCCGTCGCCGCTGCTGCGCGCCAGCAGCAGTTTATTAACCTGGTCTTTTAATAGATCCTGGATATCCACGTTGATGGAACGAATCTCTTGCAGGTTGTCCCGGGTCACCTGGCCTTCAGACAGAGATTTGTTGTTCAGAGAAACTGCGTAGGCGTAATTGCCTTTTAATTCGCCGCTGATTTCCAGCCATTGCGCGAGGCTCATCAGGGACCAGGTGGTTTCCTGAGAGGTATACCAGTATCCGTTGCTGCGGTGCGCCATTAACCAACGAACGCCGTTGGGGATAAGCTCGTTTTGCGGATCAACTTTAAGCAAGGTGTACAGAACGATGGCCGTACTGCGAATATCGGTATTCCAGTTCCAGGTATCGGCTTGTTTTTCTTGCCAACTGGCGCCGCCGGCCGAGAGCGTGGCGGCCTGGTTGATGTCTGAAAGCAAATTGCTCAACCGTTCGTCCTGATCGTTTTGCATCCAGAGCGACTGCGCCAGGAAGGCTTTGGCATACACCGATAAATTGGCGCGTTCTTCATACAAGGTGTTGGTCAGGCTAAACTGGTACCCGGCGTGCCGCGCGAGCACATAGGCAAAAAAGGCCTGGCGGTTGCGGCGCGCTTCGAGTGAAATTTTGCGGTCATTTTGTAAATCCTTCAACGTATTCTGCAAGTATGTTTTGCCGCTCTCAATGATATTGGCATCCACATCAAAATGATCATCCTGGGCTTCTGCCAGACCCAGCAGCACGTAGGCGCTGGTCAGCGGGTCGCTGAGACCGCCGCTCCACCAGCCCCATCCGCCGTCGCTGTTCTGGCGGTTATAAATGCGCTGCAGGGTGCCGTTTACCGATTTATTAAATTTTTCTTCCATTTGCGTTTCACTCTGCCCGTTGGCCTTTAAGGCACGCAGCATGGCGGCCTGCGGCAGGAAACGTGAGATATCCATATCCGAACTTTCATAAGGATAATCTTCAAGCGATTTATAAGCCGATGTAAAACCGGCTGCCAGAGAGGGCTCAATTTGCAGCTTCAGGCTGGCCTGACTGACGTCAAACCAGTCGGGCAGCAGAATGGATTCGCTGCGCGTCTCACCGGCTTTTACCTCACCGGAGGAGCCAACCGTTTCGGGGGCTTCAAAGCGGTAAACCGGCAGCCCCTGATGGTCGAGTGTGCCCACGGTGGGGGCGGCTGAGTCGCTAAAAGCCCCGCCTGCGGCGCTGAAAACCAGGTCGACACGTTCGCTGTTAAGTGGGATGTTTATCTGCCAGGTGGCCAGAGCCTGCTGCCCGGCCGGAATATTAATTTTTTGTTCGGCGCCGCTTTTAATTTGCGCACCTTCTGCCTTTAATCCGGCTGTAACGGTCAGATCCTGTTTGCTGTTGTTATGAATGGCAGCCGAAACGGAGGCCTGGTCGCCGGCAATAAAAAAGCGTGGGGTCTGCGGGCGCACCAGCAGGTCTTTGCTGCTGACGATATCCAGCGTGGTTTGCCCCACCAGCGTATCGCCGGTAACGGCGCGGGCATCCATACGCCAGGTGGTCAGGTTGTCGGGCAGGGTGATTTTTACGGTGGCCCGTCCCTGTTCATCGGTAGCAACCACGGCGTTCCAGTAAGCCGTATCGGGGAAGTTCTGGCGCACGGCCATGACACCCAGGCTGTCGCCGCCCTTGTCACCGCTGCCGGCCCCGGCGCCTTCAGCCAGCATCTGGTTCAGATGGGCGTTATATTCATCGATGTTGGCGCTGTAGGATAAGATGGTTTGAACGGCAAGGCCGCGCAGCCCGTAGAAGAAATCTTGAATGGGCTGTGAATTGGGATCGGCCAGAACCAGGCTGGCAACATCCGAAAGGGAAAGTGAAACTTCGGCCGGTAGAGCTTTGCCGCTGGAATCGCTGGTTAACACGGAATAGGTAACGGTTTCGCCCGGCCCGGCCTGCTGTCGGTCGGCCGTCACTTTTACGTTGAGCATTTTCTTCTGGCTTGACACATTAATTCGGGCCAGAGCCGTTTTATAAGTGGGAATGGGATTGGTATCGTCGATACCTTTGACGATGGTAACCGAAAGATAAACCGCCGGGCCCATATCATCGCTGATGGGCAGGTGATAAAGCGTGGAGTTATTGGTCAGGAATAAAACTTCTTCGTGGCGAATTTTGCCGCGTTCCACCGTTACCAGAGCATAGGCATTACCCTGGAAGGGTGAGGCGATTAAGATTTCGGCGTTATCGCCGGCCTGATAACTGCTGGAATCGGTGACCAGTTGGAAGGTGCGGTCATTGGACTGTCGCCAGGGGATGTAATCATTCCCGGCCACCCAAAGGTAGGTGGAAGAACGATTAACCCGCCCCTGGCTGTCGGTGATGCTGGCTACGGCGCGGTAAACGCCGCCTTTTTCAGGGGTGAAACTGACACTGGCCAGGCCTTTTTCATCACTGGTTTGATTAACAGTATTTATCGGAATATCCTTGACGCTGCTTTCCCAACGCAGCACGCCCTGGGCGTCCTGCTTTTGCACGCTGTACCACTGTCGTTCGTTGAAACTGACGCTGATGTTCTGCCCGGCAACGGGTTTGCCGTCCCAATCCAGCACGACCAGGTTAAAGGTTTGTTCTTCGGCGGCGCGGCCGACATATTGTTTGGGGCGAATGCCCGGGTAAAATTGGGCGCGGTGGGCGGTGATGTAACTCTGGCTGCTGACCTGGTTGCCTGAAAAATCGGTCAGGGTGGTTTCGAGGGTCAGATATTGACTTTCGGCGCTGTCGTTCACCTCAACCGGAACCTCAAAACTGGCTTTACCGTCGGCAGCCGTGGTGGTTTGTCCATGAGCGATATCACGGGTCAATCCCAACGAGCGATTATAGGCAAACCAATCATCATCCATGTTCGGATTGCTGAAACTATAAGCCGAGAATTCTGCGGGCGGTGTGTAAATGAAGGGCTGAGCGCGCAAAGTCCAATCGATGTTGGCCTGATTTAATGGCCCACCCGAATAATAACGCGCGTCTACAGCAGCGCTGAATTTTCCACCAAGCAGCACCTGGTTCGGCGTGGCGCTCAGATCGACCTGATATTCGGGTTTGCGGTATTCGGCCACGCTGAAAGCCAGAACGCCGTAATAAGGACTGTTATCGTTATCCGGTTCGCGAGCCATGATGGTGTATCCGCCCAGCGAGGCTTCGGCATCCAGATCCAGTTGATCACTGAAGGTTCCGGAAGAACTGACCGGCAGGGTCTTGCGATAAACCTCTTTGTCGTAACTGTTGATAATCACTTCCACTTCTTTTTGACCGGGTATTTGATAAGCCAGGTCGTCATCATTGCGTAAAATGCCTTTAAAATACACCGGCTGGCCAGGGCGGTAAAGCGGCCGGTCCGTGTAGAGGTAGGCCAGCGTCTTAAATTCGTTTCCGTTGTAAATATTTTGAATACCAAAATCTTCGGGGGAAACCTCTGAATTCCAGTTGTTACTGGCGAAGGTGAAACGATCGTTTTCACTGTTGGTGACATAGGTTAACCCGTTGGAAACTACATGCGAAATATGCAATAAACCGTTTGAATCGGTTTCTCCGCTGCCAAGCGTGTCGCGGCCGCGTTTTTCATTAATGCTGTATAACGTCAGCGGCAGATTGGCCACCGGTTTGCCGCTGTTGGCGTTGACTGCCCACACCAGCGTATCGGTGGGACCTTCCTTTAAAGTCAGGAAGATGTCGCTGATGATGAAATAACGACTGTCAAGGAATTTTTCACGGTGTGGAATATCCGGGCTGTCCAGGCTGATGAAATAAGTTCCCGGAGGCAGAGGTTTGCCGTTGGATGTTTTAATTTCCACTTTTTCCAGCGAGCCGTTCTGGTTATTTTCGGGTGAATAGTTAAAATCCGCCACCAGGTCTTTGGGGTCGAATACATAATCTTCGTTTGATTTCCACCCGATCAGTTCGGAAGGATCCACCTTGTAGACCTTAAAACTTAAGGATTTTACATTAACCGAGGAGACAAAAAAAGTTTGTTTGGCATCGCCGCGGTAAAGGGGCTGATAAGGCATATTTAAATAAGCCTGAGGCGACGGGGCTGCCGTGCTGAAATTCAGGCTCAAGTTTTCACGGGTGGCGTTGCCGTAGGCATCCAGAATACCCGGTTGAATGTTCACACTGTATGCAGTGGAAGGTTGTAAACCGTACATAAAAAAGGTATTGCCGGATGGATCGTAATAATAATCGGGCCGGCCGCTGCCCGGAGTCGGAGTGATTTTGAGATGGCTCAGAATGGATTCGATGCGCATAGGCGACTTAAATACAATGGAAAAATAGTTGCTGCTGGCATCGTCTGCTTTATCTTCGGGTAATGTGGAAAGAATGCCCGGTACGGGGATGGTGATGAAGGACCAGTTCAGGGCTTTATCCAGTTTGCCGCCGTCTTGTGCCGTGGCCAGGTCTGAGAGGGACAGACTGTATTTGCTCTCCAGATTTAACACACGCAGTGGAATGAGCGTTACCAGGCGTGAATCCTCGTTCCATTGCAGACGAAAAGGAATTGCCTGTTTTTGTGCATCACTGAGGCCGAGCGCTTTTTGAACGCTTTCTTTATTCATGGCTTGCGAGAAACTCAGTTTGATCTGTGGCGTGAGCGAAATGTTTTCCGGAATATAAGGGTGCAGCAGGTCAATTTCATTGTTGTCGGCCTGCAGGGCGCTTAATATGGGCGGCAAGGTGCTGAAACGCCAGGATTTATCGGCCGGCAAAAGCATGCCGCTTTCACCGCTGGCATCCTTTAACCCGGCTTTGATGCTCACACTGTATTGAGTGGCGCTTTTAAGCGGCTGGTCGGGGTAAAAGGTATAGGTTGACGTGTTAATCCATTGCCCGTGACCGGTCACCTCGGGACTGATTACCAGCGGCTGCACCAGCTTATCCTGGTCTTCGGAAAGGGTCAGAGAAACGACCGGGCGGTTAAATAAAACCGTGATGCTGTCGTCCACTTTGACGCCGCTGGTATCTTCGGCAGGAATGACCTGGCTAACCAGCAAAGGGGTTTGGGTTTTAAAACGAAAAGAAAAATTTGCTTCAAGGGCTATTTGCCCGGCTGACCTGGCAGCCGTGCTTAACGACACCCAATAATCGGCTGCCTGAGCAAAGGGTTTGTCGGGCGAAAAACGCAGATGGCTTTCATCCAGCCAGGTGATCTGGCCTTTAATTAAATTTTCCTGGGCGTCCTTGATATTTAAAGCCTTTTCAACGCTGTCTTTTAACATGGGCTGGTCAAAAACCAATTCAACGGCAGAGCTGCTTTTGCCTTGTTGCAGAGCATCCGGCAGATATTTAACCACCTGTGGGGCACTGGAAGAAGCGGATGTTGAAGACAAGTCTGGAATTGGGTGAGTCGGTTCAGTGGTTGGCATATTTTTTATCGCCGTTTCCGGGGTAGGGCCGGCCTGTGTGTTACAACCTGCGGCCGCCAGCAGAATGGCGCCGGTAAGTAAAAATACCGAGAGAATTTTTTTCATAAGACATCCCGAAATATTTTATCCTATAGGTAAATGTGGGAAGAATTTAATTCATCCCCTTTATTATGATTGTCTTTATAACGAATTATACCTAATGGGAGTTCCCTATAAAACAATTTGTGTTATTTAATGACTTATCCGCCCGATGAATTTTTATCTGGAAAGGTAAAATAAAATGTAGCGCCTTGATCTATGTGTGCATCAAACCAGATGCGGCCCCCATGCCGGTTAATGATGCGCTGCACGATGGCAAGGCCGACGCCGGTGCCTTCAAACTGGCGGTCGGAATGCAAACGCTGAAAGACCCCAAATAAACGATCGGCATACTGCATGTCAAAACCAACCCCATTGTCCTTGATCCAGTAAACCATCTGGTTGTCGATGTTGCTGCACCCTAAAGTAATTTTGGACGGTTTAACCGGACGGGTATATTTAATTGCATTTGAAAACAGGTTGCTGAAAACCTGTTTAATCAAAGCCGGGTCGGCGTAACAGGCAGGCAGTTTTTCTTGAATATATTCTATATCGCGATCGTTTCGTTCAACCGACATCTCATCCCAGGTTGTGTGAGCAAGGCTGTCGATGTCGATATACTGGATATTTAATGGGTACCGACCCAGTCGCGAAAACCTGAGCAGATCTTCGATTAACTGATTCATACGACCGGCCGCGTTTTCAATGCGCTCCAGGTATTGCTGCGCTGCGGGGGGCAAAAAGTCGCTGTAATCTTCGCGCAGGGCTTGCGAAAAACCGCTCATGCTGCGCAGCGGAGCACGCAGATCGTGAGATATGGAATAACTGAAGGCTTCCAGTTCCTTATTAATGGCCTCCAGGCGGGCGGTGCGTTCCTGGACACGTTTTTCGAGTTCGGTGTTTAATTCTTGCAGCTCTTTTTCAGCCTGGCTGCGTTTAAAAATCTGCCACATCCCTTCCATGAGCAGGGTCAACTGGTGCTGGTCGAGGTCGTTATAGTTGTATTTTTTATTGGCAACCGCTGCGACCAGAACAATTTTGCGGTCATCAATAATGGGCATAAGCAATAAATTTTTAATCCGATCATGCCCTTCCGGAGGATGGGTCAGTTCTAGCGCCTCTCTTTGTTCAAAATTATTGATGATGGTCGGACTGCGATTTTGAAGGACATACTCAAAAATTTCCGAATGATAATCGTTGGGATTACCCGTCCAATCATGTAAATTCATGCCCCGGTCGTTTCCGGCATAGCCTGCCAGCATGACCAGTTTGTTTTCATCCTCATTGACTGTGGCAATAAAACCGATCTGGCTGTCAGTCAGGCGAACCGCCTCTTCAAGAGAAAAATCTGCCAGTTCATTCAGGTTATGACCGGTTAACTGGTTAAGCTGAATTTGCGCCTGCATACGCTGGATATTGCTTTTTAATTCCGCTTCAGCCTGTTTTAAGTTGGAAATGTCTTCAATGATTGATAAAAACATAAGTGGCGCGCCGTATTCATCTCTTAATAATGTAACCGCAGCATTGGTCCAAACGATGGAGCCGTTTTTATGCAGATAACGCCGCTCCCAAACCCCGCGATAAATATGACCTTGAACCAGTTCGTTTGAATCAACCTGGTTTTGCTGCCGGTCGTCGGGGTGACAGAACTCATTAATGTTATGTCCGATTAATTCTTCACTTGTGTAACCAAGAATCTGACATAGCCGCTCGTTGATGTTGGTCATAATTGCCTCGGGCGTGGCAATCAAGATACCTACAGCCGCCTGTTCAAAAACGCTGCGGAAAAGAGCCTCGCTTTCGGCTAATGCTATTTGCATGTGACGCTGTTCGGTGATATCCTGACCGGTGTCAATGATATACATCACCTGCCCGTCATCATCCAGTAAATAATTACTGTTCCAGGCAATTTGCCGGCGCTCACCACTTTTAGTCACCCATTCATTTTCGAAATGGCGCGGGGTATGTTGAACGAAATTTAAACGGACCCGATTTTTGATAATTTCAACGTTTTCCGGAGGAAGTAAAAATTCCCAGACATAATGCCCCAACACCTCCGGCGCATCATACCCACTCAATTGGCGGCAGGCATGATTCCAGTGCGTAATTTTGGCTTCATGATCAAAAACCACCACCAGCGAACCGATGTTGCCCAAAATTGCCAGGTTAAAAGCCTGTTCCTTGTGTAAATCTTTTTCGACCTGTTTTCTCCAGCTAATATCACGGATGGTGCTGATTAAGGAGGTGCCTTCATCGAAGTCGAACTGGCGGGAGTTAACTTCCGCCGGGAAAACACTGCCGTTTTTACGTTTATGCCTGGTTTCAAACAAGATGCCGCTTTCAGAGGCAATGCTCATTTGTTTTTCAATCTGGCTTAAACTTTGGGGTGCCCGTATATCACGAATATTTAATGTCAGAAATTCTTCCCGACTATATCCGTAGGCCGATAAAGCCGCCTGGTTGCCATATTTCAGGTTCCCGCTTTGTAAATCAACCACTATGATGATGTCGCGCGCACGTTCGGTCATTTCCTTAAACCGGGTTAATTCCTTTTGTGTGACCCTGTGTTTTTGCAGTTCAGTTTCAGCTTTAACGTAAGCTTTGCGAATCTGGTTGGTTATCTGCCCGGCAAACAATATGACAGCAAAAAAAATGATCGTCTGGCCGATCCAAACGTTCATGGGCGTAATTCTGACAGAAAGGTCGGGGCTGATCCATCCCATCTGGTTAAGATAAGCGACGATTAAATTGGGTATTACCGACATAATGGTAAAAATTATGGCGCCGCCAATGCCAAGCGTAAGCGCGACCCATAAAGCCAAAACGGCATAAGCGCTGAAAATTGCCGCGTTAACTTCACCGAGAAGCAGAAGATTAACCGAAATGAATAACCACAAAAAGAAGATGGCGCCAATGTTTGCGATTAAAAAGAAACCCCGGTGAAGCAGTATTAATAACGCCACCAGGGCAATGACCGTGACAAAGGTTAACAAGATGCGGTTGGAAAAGGATCCCGGGTATGAAAATGGGCCCAAAGGTTGAAAGAGTAAAGAGATAATTAATATCTGATTTAATATTGAGGTGAATAAAGCGCCAGCGCTGTTTTTCTGTTTAATAAGATCATTCCACCCATGTCTTAATCTGGCATTCATTTTTTACTCTTTGATCAAAAAATTCTAATACTATTAACAATATACGAA
>JAJTBH010000033.1 GCA_021287005.1 Anaerolineae bacterium | reverse complement strand
CCCGTCCGGGCGTCTATTCCAAAGATGTCATGCTGGCCGTAGCCGGAATGTTGGGCATGGACGGCGCGACCTATAAATCCATGGAATTTACCGGCAGTTATATCGATCAACTGCCCATGCACGCCCGCATCGTTTTTGCCAACATGTCCACCGAGTTGGGCGCCAAATGCGGCCTGATTGCCCCTGATGAAACCACGCTTAAATTCCTTGAACAGGAAACCAAAGCACAGGGACCTTTTGAGATGATTAAAGCGGTTAATCCTGAATATGAAAAAGTGGTCACGATTGACGTAAGCACAATTGAATCGCAGGTGGCCTGCCACCCGGACGTTGATCACGTAAAACCGCTTTCAGAAGTGGCCGGCCTGCACATCGACCAGGTTTTCATCGGCACCTGCACCAACGGCCGTTACGAAGACCTTGAAATTGCCGCCGGTATATTAAAAGGCAAAAAAGTGCATCCTTTCACCCGCACCATCGTCACCCCGGCCAGCGCGCTGATCTACCAGAAAGCGCTCAAAAACGGCCTGATCGACATCTTCATGGATGCCGGCTGTACGATTGGCGTGGTGGGCTGCGGCGCCTGCATCGGCCGGCATGGCGGCATTCTGGCGGCGGGCGAGCGCGCCTTTACCACCATGAACCGAAACTTTATCGGGCGCATGGGCAGCGCCGAAGCTGAAATATATCTGGGCAGCCCGGCGGCTGCGGCTGCAACCGCCATTGCAGGCCAAATTGCCGATCCGAAACCCTATCTGGAGGCCAATCATGGGTAAAGCATGGACTTTTGAAGATAACTTAAATACCGACGAAATTATCCCGGCGCGTTATAACATCACCATTGATGAAAAAGAGCTGGCTAAAAATGTGTTTTGTGAAGTTAAACCCGATTATCCCCGCCTGGTAAAAGCGGGTGATGTGGTGGTGGGTGGCAATAATTTTGGCTGCGGTTCATCGCGCGAACATGCCCCGATTGCCATTAAAGGCTCAGGCGCAGTTTGTGTAATTGCGGCTTCGTTTGCGCGCATTTTCTTCCGTAACGCCATTAACATCGGGCTGCCCATTTTGGAATGCCGCCCTGCCGCGGAAGAAATTAAAGAAGGCGACGAAGTGGAAGTCAGCCTGGATACGGGTGTAATTCGCAACCTGACCAGTGGCAAAAGTTACCAGGCCAACCCGCTGCCCGATTTTGTCTTAAAAATTGCGGCCGCCGGCGGTATGGTAAATTTCTTAAAACAACACGATATTGAGGACCTGGTGTAATATGGCTTCGTATCGAATTTGCCTTTTACCCGGCGACGGCATTGGCCCCGAAGTGATCGCTCAGGCGGAGCGGGTGTTAAAAGCCCTGCCGCTTCAGGCCGAGTTTGAAACGGCGGATATCGGTTTTGGCGCTTACCAGAAACACGGCAGTCCACTGCCCGACAATACGCTTGAAACCATCCGGCGCTGTGATGCCACCCTGTTTGGTGCGGTCACCACGCCGCCCAACATTCCCGGTTATTTTTCACCCATCATCCGCCTGCGTAAGACCTTTGACCTGTATGCCAACCTGCGCCCCTGCCGCTCTTTTCCGCATGCCTCCAGCCGGCCCGGCATAAATATGTTAATTGTGCGCGAAAATACCGAAGACCTGTATATGGGCGTGGAGCGCGTGGAAGACGACGGCAATCGCGCCATCAGCGAGATGATCATTACCCGGCGCGGCTCGGAGCGTATCATTCGCAAAGCTTTTGACCTGGCGCGCCAGACCGGGCGTAAAAAAGTGACGGTAGTGCATAAAGCCAACGTGCTGCGCGAAACCTGCGGCCTGTTCCGCAAGGTGGCGCTGGAAATTGCTCCCCAGTATGCCGATATTCAAATGGAAGAAATGCTGGTGGATACCTGCGCTATGGAACTGGTGCGCGCTCCGCAGCAATTTGAAGTGATCGTCACCACCAACCTGTTTGGTGATATCCTTAGCGATGAAGCTTCCATGCTGGTGGGTGGGCTGGGTGTGGCCTGCTCCGGCAACATCGGTGAAAGCGCCGCTATTTTTGAACCGGTGCACGGCAGCGCCCCCAAGTTGGTGGGCACTCACCAGGCCAACCCGCTGGCGACCTTCCTCTCTCTGGCCATGCTGCTCGATTACCTGGGGGAAGAGCTGGCTGAAGGTCTGCGCCACTCGGTGACGAATGCTTTTGAAAACAATCAACTCACTGAAGACCTGGGCGGCACTTTAAAAACCGAGCAGGTTACAGATTACATACTCAGAGGTCTACGATGATTCGTGTCGGATTTTTATTTACCCGCATTCGCGTTGAAGAAAAACTGCTATTGGATGAACTTTCAAAACATGCCGATGTGGAAGTGGTGCGTGTCAATGACGATGAAACCCTGTTTGATATTGCCCGCAATGATTACCAGGGTTTGAATGTGCTTTTTGAACGCTCCGTTTCATATTCGCGCGGTTTATATATTTCACGTATCTTTGAATCTTACGGCATTCCGGTGGTCAACCCCTCGCTGGTGGCCGAACGCTGCGGCGATAAATATATTACCAGCCAGCTTCTGGTAAATAACGGCGTGCCTACCCCGCGCACCTTAATGGCATTTTCGGAAGAATCGGCTTTAAAAGCTGCGGAAGAAATGGGTTATCCATGTGTGTTTAAACCGGTGGTAGGTTCGTGGGGACGCCTGCTTTCAAAGGTGACCGATCGCTCCAGCGCCGAAGCCATTATCGAACACAAATCGGCCCTGGGTGTGAACCACCAGGTTTTTTACATTCAGGAATACGTTGAAAAACCGGGCCGCGACATCCGCGCTTTTGTAATCGGCGACCAGGCCATCTGCGCTATTTACCGTTCATCCGAAAATTGGATTACCAACACGGCGCGCGGCGGCCAGGCCAGCAACTGCCCGATCACCGATGAAATTGCCGATTTATGCCATCGAACGGCCAAGGCCGTGGGCGGCGGTTTGCTGGCAATCGACATTTTTGAATCGGCCAAAGGCCTGACCGTGAATGAGGTTAACCACACCATGGAATTTCGCAACAGCATCGCTACCACCGGGGTCAACATTCCGGCGCGTATGGTCGAACATGTTTTGCAGCAGGCGAAAAAATAAAACCCGGCGGAAGAAAACCTATTTTAAAATAAGTTATCTTCCATAAAGAGAACAAATAAATCAGAAAGGTTTGGACTTATGTTAAAAGTTTCGATTGTCGGTGCATCGGGTTATGCGGGTGGGGAACTGCTGCGCCTGCTGTTGGATCATCCCCAGGTGGAGGTGGCCCAGGCGACCTCGCGCGGACATATGGGCGAATACATTTATCAGCAGCATCCCAACCTGCGCAAACGCACCACGCTGAAATTTATCGCTCCGGATGTGCTGGAACCCTGCGATGTGTTATTCCTGGCGCTGCCGCACGGCGAAGCCCAGTCGCGCATCGAACAGTACGCTCAACTGGCGCCCAAAATCGTTGATCTTTCGGCCGATTTCCGCATTAAAGATACCGCGTTGTATGAAGAATATTACGGGCATAAACACGAAGCCCCGCAATGGCTGCCCAAATTTGTTTACGGCCTGCCCGAACTGCACCGCGAAGAAATGAAAAACGCCAGTTACATCAGCGGTGTGGGCTGCAACGCCACCGCCTCAAACCTGGCGCTGCTGCCCTTGTTAAAAGCCGGTTTGTTACGCGACGACAGCCCGATCATCGTGGATATTAAAGTGGGTTCTTCGGAAGGCGGCGCCTCGCCCAATTCCGGCTCGCATCATCCCGAACGCGCCAATGTAATCCGCACTTACGCGCCCTGGGGGCATCGCCATACGGCCGAAGTCATTCAGGAACTGGGAATAAAAAATATCCACCTGACGATTACCTCGGTGGACCTGATTCGCGGATCGCTGGCGGCGGCGCATGCCTTTGTGAAACCGGGTGTGGTTGAAAAAGACCTGTGGCGCGCCTACCGCGATTGGACCGATGCCGAGCCTTTTGCACGCCTGGTCAAAGACCGCCGCGGTATTTACCGCGTACCCGAACCCAAAATTCTGGCCGGCAGCAATTATGTGGATGTCGGTTTTGACCTCGACCCCAAAACAGGGCGCGTGGTTTCAATGGCAGCCATCGACAACCTGATGAAAGCTTCCGGTACGGCCGTACAGGCTATGAATATTATTTGTGGTTTTGAAGAAAATGCCGGATTAACTTTCGGCGGGCTGCACCCCATCTAAATCAAAATCTTGAGGACAGAGGTATTCAATTTTCATGCTGCGGCTTTATAATGAAGCCAGGCTCTAACAGGAAGGAAAGTACTTATGATTGTTGTTAAAATCGGTGGAGCACAGGGTGTTAACCTGCCGGCGGTGTGCAAGGATATTTCCGCTTTAATTAAAGAGGGTCAAAAAGTGGTCGTGGTTCACGGCGGATCTGCCGAAACCAACGAGATTTCAACCCAACTGGGGCATGAACCGCGTTTTGTTACGGCTGCCCAGGGCGGGTTTACCAGCCGTTATACCGACCGTACCACGCTGGAAATTTTTGCCATGGTGACTTCCGGAAAAATTAATACCATTCTGGTTGAAACCCTGCAAAAAAATGGCGTGAATGCTTTTGGCCTGTCGGGTGTCGATGGTCGAACGATGGTGGCGCGCCGCAAGGAAGCCATTCGTATCATTGAAAACGGAAAAATCCGTATGCTGCGCGACGATTACACCGGAAAAATCGAAAGTGTAAACGCCGATTTGTTAAAAATGCTGCTGGATGCCGGTTATACCCCGGTGGTAGCTCCTCTGGCGATCTCACATGAGAGCGATGCGCTGAATGTGGATGCCGACCGCGCGGCGGCCATGGTGGCCGGAGCGGTCCAGGCTGAAAAACTCATCATCCTGACCAATGTACCCGGCTTGATGCGCAGTTTTCCCGATGAAAGCACCCTGATTTCGTCTGTTGCCAAAAAAGACCTGGAGCAGGCTCTGGGTTATGCCGAGGGCCGCATGAAGAAAAAAGTATTGGGCGCCAGCGAGGCGCTTGACCTGGGTGTCAACAGCATTACTTTTGCCGATGGGCGTGTTGAACACCCCATTGTGGATGCACTTTCGGGCAAAGGTACTACCATTTCGTAATTATTTTTTAACCCCCGGCTGGCTCCGGAGCGGGCAACCGGGGGTAAGTCTGGTAACGCCAATTTATTTAAAAAAGACGGAAACCGGAATTTATTTTTGTTTGTTTTTTTGGTCACATAAGGAGATGAATCATGTTCCAACCCCAACCTCTTGATACTGCTTCTATTATTGCGCTGGAAGATCAATACGCAACCGGGGTATATTCCAAGCGGCAGGTGGCGCTTGTTAAAGGCCAGGGCGCCCGTGTTTGGGATGCCGACGGCAAGGAATATATTGACTGCGCGGGAGGCACCGCAGTCGCCAGTGTGGGACATGCCAACCCGATGGTATTACGCGCCATTGCCCGCCAGGCCAATACCATGATCACCTGCCAGGAAATGTTTTATAACGATAAACGCGCGCTGGTGATGAAAAAATTATGTTCGTTAAGCGGTATGAGCAAAGTTTTTCTGTGTAATTCGGGCACCGAGGCGGTTGAGGCGGCCATCAAGTTCGCCCGTGTGTTAACCGGGCGCACCGAAATTGTGGCAGCCATGCGCGGCTTTCATGGCCGCACCATGGGCTCGCTCTCGGCTACCTGGGAGAAAAAATATCGTGAACCCTTTGAGCCGCTGGTGCCGGGTTTTAAACATATTGTGTATAACGACATTGTTTCGCTTGAAGCGGCTGTCAGCGATCAGACCGCGGCCGTGATTCTGGAAATTGTGCAGGGGGAGGGTGGTGTACGCCCCGGCGACCCGGCCTTTTTGCAGCGCGCCCGCGAACTGTGCACTGAAAAGGGCGCTTTGTTAATATTTGATGAAATTCAAACCGGTTTTGGCCGCACCGGTAAGTGGTTTGCCAAGGATCATTATAATTTGCAGCCCGACATGCTCTGCCTGGCAAAAGCCATTGGCGGCGGACTGCCGATGGGTGCAACCCTGCTTGCCGAAGGCATGGGCGCCATTCCGCCCATGGTGCATGGCACCACTTTTGGCGGCAACCCGCTGGTGTGCGCCGCTTCACTGGCCGCCATCGGGTATATGGAAGAACACCACCTGCCCGAACGCTCCGCGCGGCATGGCGAATGGTTCTTAAATGAACTTTCAAAAATTCAGTCGCCGCTCATTCGCGAAGTGCGCGGCAAGGGCCTGATGGTGGGCATTGAACTGAAACAAAAAGTGGCGCCTTATATCGCGGCGCTGATGCAAAAAGGCGTACTGGCTATTAACGCCGGCATGACCGTCATCCGTTTTGTGCCGCCGCTGGTCATTCCTCAACAGGACCTGGGCATTGTGGCCGAAAAGGTGGCGGAAGTGTTAAGCGAGGCAAAAGCGGATGAGTGATGATGTTTTGTTGGAGGGCTTGTTAACCCGCTACAGTCCGACATTCGACGAACACGAGGCGGTGACCTTTTTGGTGACGGAAATGAATCACCTGGGTTATCAGGCTTTCGTTGACGAAGTTGGCAATGCTGTCGGCGTACGCGGCGAAGGCCCCAGAACGATCATGCTGCTCGGTCATATTGACACGGTGCCCGGTTACATAAATGTGCGTTATGAGGATGATTTTCTCTATGGGCGCGGTTCGGTGGATGCCAAAGGCCCGCTGGCCTGTTTCACGGCCGCGGCGGCGCGGGTTACCCCGCCGCCGGGTTGGAAGTTGATTGTAATCGGTGCGGTGGGTGAAGAAGGTAATTCACGCGGAGCACAGTTTGTGCGCGATCATTATCGCCCCGATGCGGTCATCATTGGCGAACCGAGTAAATGGGAACGGATTACGCTGGGTTTTAAAGGCAGCCTGTGGTGCCATTACAGCGTCAGTCACAGCCAGACACACAGCGCCCACAGCGTTGAAAGCGCCTGTGAGGCGGCCGTGCGTTTCTGGAATGAGGTTTCGGCCTGGTGCCGTTCGATTGAACCGGAAGGCCCGCTCAGTTTTTATCAGTTAACGCCTTCGCTGCGTTCGATGCACTCGGACGCCTCCGATGGGTTTAATGAGACGGCCGAGGTGCATATTAACCTGCGCCTGCCGCCGGCGGTCAGTGTGCAGGCCGTGACGGCGCGTTTAAGCGAACTGGCCGGAGACGGTGTGCTGGAGGTTGAAGACGGCGCGGTGGATGCCTACCGCAGCGATAAAAATAATTTTGCCGTGCGCTCCATGCTGGCGGCCATTCGCCAGGCAGGCGGCACGCCCGGTTTTACGGTCAAAACGGGCACTTCGGATATGAATGTGGTGGTGCCCGTCTGGCGCTGCCCCACGCTGGCTTATGGGCCGGGCGATTCGAGCCTGGATCACACCCCCAATGAACATATTTCTATCAGCGAATATCATCAGGCGATTGAGGTATTAAGCACCGCCCTGGCATTGATGATGAAGGATTAATTTATCGGCGTCAAACGAATATGGGGACGCAAAACAGGGGCGAAGCCGGCGCAAGACGAAAAGGATTGTTGGATTTTTTAGATTCCGCCGGCTTCGCCCGTATGTTTAACGTTGTAACGACAGGCGGAAGCGCCAGAGTGCCAGGCCAAAAAAAAGCAGGGCGAACACAACCAGTATCAGAGCGGGTAATAAAACCGATATAAAACCCTGCCCGCGAATGAGAATATTTTGCAGGCCCTGCATGGCGTAAAAGGTGGGGGTAAGATGCCCGGCGATGGAAAAAGCGCTTCCGGCGCTCTCCATGGGAAACCAGGTGCCGCCCAGGCCGGAAAAGACAAACATGGCAATCAGTGAGAATAAAACCACCTGGCTTTCATCCTTGGCCACAACGCCGATAAATAACCCCAGGGAGGCTACCCATAGGCTCAGTGTGATCAGGATCAACACAACGGCGGGCGGTTGGCTGAGATAGTTGACCTTAAGCAGCACCTGACCGAAAATGACCAATAATACCGATTGAACCAACGTCAGCGTAAACATGGCCAGCATATGCCCGGCAATGATTTCGGCTGAAGTCATCGAGGTGGTCATCAGGCGCTGCAAGGTGCCGGATTTACGCTCTTCGACCAGGATGGAAGCCGATGTGACCAGGCCAAACACGGCGAACTGCACCAGAATGCCGGGTGAGGACTGTTTGTACGGATTTTCAGCCAGAGCCTGGTTAAATGTCATGCCGCCTTCGGCTTTTTCAAGTACAAAACTGAGGTTGCCGCGTTTTTCATTCTGCCAGGCGGCTGCGGCTTCCTCAAAAGCATTCACATATTCGGCATCATCCTGGCTGTTGAGGCTTGTTACCACCAGATCGGCAATTTTTACCGAGCTCATCAAACGGGTCAAAGCGCCGCGTACGGCTTGCAGAGTGGATTGTCCTTCGGTTGAATATTCATTACAGAGCAGAGTCAGGCCCGTCTCCTTGCCGTTCATGGCATTACGATTAAAATTGGGCGGCACAACCAGGATGCCGCTGTATTTACCGCTGCGCGCCCATTCCGCCAGGGTTCCGGCGTCGGTCTGCGGGTCGATCTCTTCAACCCGTACCACGTCCGATTTCTCCAGTAGGTTAAAAAGGGTTTTGGCAGCCAACCCGGTGGGGTTAAGATTGACCCATCCCAATTTCAGACGGTTGTCGGCGTTGGGGTCGACGCCCTGATAGGCAAAGCCCATAAAAATGGTAAAGGCAACCGGCATGAATACCAGAAATAAAAGAGATCGTTTTTCGCGCAGCATTTGAGATAAATCTTTGAGAGCCAGATCCAAAAAACGCATGATAATATCCTTTACAAAATAAACAGATCAGGCGAATCGGCGTTGAAAAACGAAGGCGCCTGCGCCAAACATAATCACACCCAACAAAATTAATACAAGGCAGGTCGGAACCAGCTCCGCGACCGAAGCGCCGCCCAGCACCAGTTTCCAGCCGTTAATGGCCCATCCCTGAGGCGTAAAAACGGCCAGACGAGTCATGATTTCGGGCATGGACACGCTGGAGGTGAACAGACCGCCCAACATGCCCAGCGTGCTTAAACCGCCGCCCAGTACGGGCCCGGCTTGTTTGCTGTTTTTGACAAAAGAGATCAATAAAACCCCCAGACCCCCGGCGGCGATCACCTGGGCAATTACCATCATCAGGATGCTTAAAGGCTGGCCCCAGTTGACGTGAAAAGCCAGCGCCCCGGCGCAGAGCAGCACAATGGCCTGCACCGAAACCATCATAAAGACGGCTAAAAATTTCCCGGTCAGAATGATGCTGCGTGGGGTGGGCGTGGTGAAGAGGCGCGCCAGAGTGCCCTGTTCTTGATCGCGTAATATCGACATCATTGAATAGGCGCCGGTGTAAAAGGAGAAAAAGAGCATCTGACCGGCCAATGTGAGACCCAAAACCTGGTTCATATTGTTGCCATCTTCTTCTTTACCATTGTCACCGGGGCCTGCCTCGGATGCACTGGGCAGGTTTACATTCAGATAATCACTGCCGTGAAAAAGTTCATCCTGATATTCTTCAAACCATTCTTTATAATCATCCACTGCGTCAAAAATGGCGGTGGGAGAAATGGCGCGCGGCGAACGCTGCAAACCGTCTGAAACCAGTTCGGCCATAATTCGAAAGCCGTTGATGCCGTCCAGGTACATTTCGACCATGTTTTTTACCACAGCCGGTCCAATGCTGAGCGTAGGGTCTTGAATGATCTTGATGGGGGTATTATTGCGCCCGTGATTGACGTTTTTGGTGAAATTCTCGGGAATTACGATGGCAACCCCGGCCTGCTGTGCATCCACCATCTGGCGCGCGATATTTTCATTGCTGCTCTGGCTGGTTTTAAGCAAATCCGACAGGCTGGATTCCTGCATGATGTCAATTAATGATTGCGCCAGGGATTCTTTGCCGTTGCTTGGTTTATCCAGGTTGGCAACCGTGATGTTAATCGGTTGAATGGAAGCGGATGATCCTCCGCTGAAGGCAAAATAAATCAGGCCGGTGATGGTGAGCGGGGCAAAAAACATCATGCCGATGGCAAAGATACTGCGGAAGTGATGGATCAGGTCGTAAAAGGCGATATCAACTGCTTTTTGCATAAAAAAACTCCTCAGTCGCGCAAAGCTTTGCCGGTCAGGTGTAAAAAGACGGTTTCAAGGTTGGGTTCGCGAATGTCCACGGAAGTGACGCGCACCCCGGCCTGTGTGGCGTTTTCAAAAAGGCGCGGCAGCACACGGTTGCTGTCATTTACCAGCAAATTGATACGCCCTTCCTCCACCGTCAGCTTGCTCACGCCATCCACCTTTTGCCACAACTCGACACCCTTTTGAGCGTCGACATTCAGGGTTAAATCAATGCGGGTTTGTTCTCCGACCAGTTTAATTAATTCGGCATGCGTGCCGCAGGCCACCACCTGACCCTGGTCGACAATGGCGATATGGTGCGAAAGTTCTTCGGCTTCTTCCATGTAATGCGTGGTATATAAAACGGTCATACCGGCCTGGTTAAACCGTTTGACGTTATCGAGAATGTGGCGGCGGCTTTGCGGATCGATACCCACGGTAGGTTCATCCATGATGATGACCTGGGGATGGTGCAGGAGGGCAGCGCCGATGTTAACCCGGCGTTTCATGCCGCCGGAAAAGGTGCCCACCCGGTCGCGCTGGCGGTCGCTGAGGCCGATGATCTCCAGGGTTTCATCGATGCGCCGGTTTAGCTCCAGACCGTTCAGGCCGTACATTTTGCCCCAAAAGTTCAGGTTTTCGCGCGCCGAGAGGTCCATATAGAGAGCAATATCCTGGGGCACCACACCCAGGGCAGCCCGTGCCGCCCGGGCATCGCTGAGGATGGAATGCCCCATGATGCTGGCCTCACCGCCGCTGGGTTGAAGCAGGCCGGAAAGCATGGAGATGGTGGTGCTCTTGCCGGCGCCGTTGGGGCCTAACAGGCTGAAAACCTCTCCCTGGGGCACACAAAAAGATAAATCTTTGACAGCCGTAAAGCTGCCAAAGGTTTTCTGTAAGTGAGACGTTTCAATTGCATTGGGCATGGATTAATCCTGCTTGAGGCTGGCTAAAGCCAGGGCTGCCAGACCGATGGTGAGCAAACTGACGATGGTATCGCTGCCGGCGCTTTTGAGGATGTTAAGCACGATGGCAGCCACAGACATGGCCAGAGCAACGCCTTTACAGGCCAGAGTAAAAATTGAAGATGAAGACATGCTTTTAAACATTTTTGGATTTCCTTGAGACAAATTGGATTCGGATAAAATTTTGACTTCAAGCAAGGGTAGTCCCAGGTCGCGGATGTGACGCAAGACCCCGTGTAGAGAAGATTGATCGCTAACCTCTCCGCTGAGCAGGGTGATAACCTGATTGTCCACAGTGTTTATTTCTTCGGCGGTTAATTCACCAAAATAATCACTCCAGCTTTCGGGTAAACGACCCTGAATGGTGATGCGGTATTGGGCAGGTTGGTCCAGTCTGGTGCGTGGGTAAAAATTCATTTGATGGCTCCTTGTTTGTTTTACAGTCTTAATATAATCTTTTTGAACAGGCGCGTCATCACACTCCGGTGTAGTTAATCGGAGTGTCAGGTAGTATTACATACATACTACCAGCGTGAAAATGGTGTAATTTAATCTGAGGTTAAATTACCCTCTTGACTCTGACCCTGGGGAATCCCTTATACTGTCGCTAAAGGAGAAATCAAGATGCTCTATACCGTCAAAGAAATCAGTGTCATGGCCAATGTAACTGTTAAGACCTTACACCATTATCACAAGATCGGGATATTGGTGCCCTGTGAAATATCAAAGGCCGGATACCGACTCTACGGACAAAAAGAGCTGGAGCGGCTGCAACAAATTTTGTTTTACAGAGAGCTGGATTTTTCATTAAAGGATATATCCGAGGCGTTGGAGGAAGATTCCAACCGGGTCAGGGCCCTGTCCCGACAGCGACGTCTCTTGTGCGCGCGATTAAAGAGAATCGAGCTTCTGATAAAAACGTTGGATGATTCAATATCTCACAGTGAAAGGAATGAAATGATGACATACGCAGATTTGTTTAAAGGGTTTACTGCTGAAGAATGGAAAGAAGCGCTTGAAGAACAATCGGATTATCTTAAAGAGAAATTTGGTTATGACTTGCAGGCGGATAATTCCATTCAGGCGGAAGAAATGAATGTGATGGCGCGGGAAAGCATAAAGTTTCAGTCAGAAATGGCTGAAGCCCTGCGCGGCGGCGTGTATTGCCGGGATGATGCGGTTAAAAAACTATTAAGTGAACATCTGAAGTTCTTAAACGAACATGGAACTTCACTGGATGTAAACGCCTTTGTGCAACAAATCCGTTTTTTGACCGGTGATGAATTCCACCGAAAGATGTTTGAAAATCAACAAACCGGTCTGTCATATTATCTTCTGTGTGCAGTTGAGGCATTTGCCGCCAACGCCGGGTAAAAATATTGTCCCGATGGGTAAAACCCATCGGGACAATAATAATCTAATTCCGTTCAGCGAAATTTGATGAATTGTGTGCCGGATTAAACCGCCCGATCGAGCGTTAAAAAAGCTTAATGCACCAGCTTCAGCCGCCGTGCTTTTTCAACGGCTTGAAAGCGATTTTCGGCTTCGAGTTTGTTAAAAATATTGGTGATGTGTTTTTTAACCGTATTGATGGTCACAAACAATCGTTCCGAAATTTCAGCATTCGAGACGCCCTCGGCCATCAGCCTGAGCACTTCAATTTCACGTTCGCTCAAGGGTTCTGTCAGTGCATTTTGAGCAGGAGCGGACGCGGGAGTGTTTTCGGATGGGAAACCATTTAAAACAACGAGGGCATATTCTTTCAGTTCGGGAGAGAGCAGGGGCAAAGTTTGTTTGATCAATTCCTGCATGTCGGGGCCTTCATCCAGAAACAGGCGCAGATAAGCCTGAGGACGGGCCATCTCCAACACGACAGCCAGAGCTTGTTGCGCTTCAACCCGTTGTCCGCGTTTTAACAAAAGACAGACCTGCAAAAAACGAAAATCCAGCAGACGCCCGGCATGCGCGGAGAGAGATGGGGCAGCCAGCCGTTTTTTAATAATATCGCCGGCTTTATCCACCTTACCGGCGCGCAGCAGCAGTCGCGCCACCAGGGCTTCTTCAGTCTCCTGCATGATGGGCAAGGGTAACTGGCTTTCCAGGCTGACCGTTTCGGCCCAGCGCGGGAGGGCGCCCTGATTTCCGCGTGCGTCCTCAAGCCAGACGGAAAAGGCATTAAAGGAAACGGAAGTCATTTTAAGAAAAACTTCGGGCAACTGTTTGACCTGTTGTAAGATATCCTCAGCCTTTTGCAGCCAGTTGAGCCGCATATAAAGTCGGATATAAGCCAGGTAAACCGGGTATAACTGTTCGGGGCTTTGCCATAATTTTGCCAGACCGAGCGCGTTTTGCAGGTGTTGCTGCGCCAGAGCCAGATCATTCCATTCATACGCCAGGTTTGCCAGCCCCAGGTAGGATTGACTGAAATAAGTTGACAGCATTTCTGCATTTTCGGTGGAAATGCGCAGGGCTTCTCGGAAGGTGTTTTGCGCTTGATGTAACTCGCCCTGAATAAGCTGGATATCCCCAATCTGATTCAGAGCAATGGCCACAATATGGATATTTTTCTGGTGCAGGCCGCTGTTAACGGCATCGTTTAACATCTGAGAAGCCTGGGCCAGGTTATCGGACATGAAAGCCATATATCCCAGAATATACACCAGCGGTGGGCGAAGCTCGGAGGGAATATTAAATAGATAAGGTTCTTTGTCGCGTTCAGGCACCAGAAAGGGTAAAACAAGCTGAGACAGGCGCTGCATGCGTTCGATTTCCAAACGGTCAAGAGCGATACGGAAATATAAAACAGCGGTTTCGATCATGCCCGATCTTAAATGAGGTTCCATGTCCGAGATATCGTCCAGGGCAATAAAATCGAGCAGTTTCATCTGGAAGATTTCTTCCAATAAACCGATGTATTTTTCTGTACGGCCTGGCTGACCGGCCGCGCTGGAAGCCCAACCGAGGGCCATGATCAGGTCGGGATGTTGTTTAAGCAGGGCGTTGGGCAGGCGGCTGCCCCAGTTGAGCAGGGCGTTAAGCTGCCCGGTGACAAAGAGGTTTTTGGCATTTTGCGCCAGCAGGTGTGCGGCGCGGTCCATTTCAGAGGCGGCCAGGGCCAGCTCAAGGGCTTCAATTTGAAACCCGTTTTGCTCAAACCATTCGATGGCTTTAAGCTGCAAAACAAACGCACTTTGTTTGCCTTCGTTTTGTAAAAGACGCTGATGCAGCAGACTGGCAAAAAGATGGTGGTAACGAAACCATTCGCGGCGGTTATCCAGCGGGAAAAGAAAAAGATTACTGTGTTCCAGCGCGGATAAAATGTTCTGACTGTTATCGCCGCCGGTAACATAATCACAAAGGGAAGCACACAGGCGATTTAAACCGGCTGTTTTAAGTAAAAACTGCTGGATGAACAGGGGCTGACGGGATAAAACTTCTTCAAGCAGGTAATCGGCCACATAGCGGTCGTTGCCGCTGAAGGTGTTGATGAAAGTGTGTTTGTCGCTGATATTTTCAAGCGATAATCCGGCCAATTGCAATCCGGCGATCCAACCTTCGGTGCGCTGTTCAAGCGCTTCAATATCGCTGCCGGAAAGGGATAGATTAAGCGTATCGTTTAAAAGCGCTTCCGTTTCGGAGGTGTCAAAACGCAGGTCACCGGCGCGCAGCTCGCACAGTTCGCCGCGCCCGCGGCGGCGCGACAACTGCAAGGGTGGGTCGGAGCGGGTGCAGACCATCAGATGCACGGCGGCGGGCAGATGGTCGATAAAAAAGTTAAATGTATCATGCACCTGGCGGCTGTTGCCGCCGGTTGGCGTTTCATCCGGTGATAAAGCTGAATCCAGAAGATGATAATCATCCAGAACCAGCATAACCGGCCGGGTGAGCTGACTCAGGTCGTTAATCAGACTGGTAATCAGGGAGAGCAGGGGCGGTGGTTGGGGAGATTGCAGCCCGCTGCTTAAACCGGATGCCAGATGTGGGTCTATTTGTTGAAAGGCGGCCGCCATATAGTGCCAGAAACGCTGCGGATCGCTATCCCCTTCATCCAGACCCAACCAGGTCACATTTAAGTCTGTCTGGGCAATCCACTGGCTGACCAGGCTGGTTTTGCCAAAACCGGCCGGAGCCGAAATTAAAATTAAACGCCGGCCATAACGAACGCCTTCGTTAATTTTTTCAATTAAACGCGGGCGCGGAACTGATTGGGAACGGAGCGGGGGGATGAATAACTTGGTGGATAAAAGTAAGGTGGACATGCAGAATAATTTTACAGCAAAATTAACTTTTGAGGTTTAACTGACGTATAAAAGATCAATGGATCTGACCGGCGCAGGATTTATAAAACACTGAGCGGGTCAAGCTGCACGCGCCAGCCCTCCAGGCTTCGCCCGCGTAAAATGGCGGCCGGGTCGGGGGAGCGCAAAATAATCTGCCAGCGATAATAACCGTTAACTTTGCTGAAAAAACAGGGCGCCGGGCCAATTAATTGTGAGGCGTTGTGCTGCCCCTGCCGAATCCAGTCATTTAATTTATCGGCAAGGCGGCCGGCGGCCGATTCGGCTTCGGCGGCACTCTGGCTGCGATATTCCAGACGCGCCAGACGGGCAAAGGGTGGGTAAAGCATGTTACGGCGGTAGTCCAATTCGCGTTTTTTAAAACCCTCAAAATCATAGGCGGCCGCAGCCTGAATGGCATAATGGTCGGGCTGAAAGGTCTGCAAAACCACTCGCCCACCCAACGGGCTACGCCCGGCGCGCCCTGAAACCTGCATTAATAATTGAAAAGTACGCTCGGCGGCGCGGTAATCGGGCAGGTTCAGACCCACATCGGCCAGCACCACGCCCACCAGGGTTACCATAGGCATATCAAGCCCCTTGGCCAGCATCTGCGTGCCGATCAGGATATCGGCATGCCGGTTGAGGAAATGCGATAATAACAAATCATGCGCCCCCTTGGTGCGAGTGCTTTCGTAATCCCAACGCAGGGTGCGCGCCTGCGGAAAAAGTTCCAATACTTCGGCTTCCACCTTTTCGGTGCCGGCGCCGTACTGGCGAATCTGACGGCTGCCGCAGGCGGGGCAGGTTTTGGGCATCTGACGGCGGTAAGCGCAGGAATGGCAGCGCAGACTGCCACCCTCGTCGCTGTGGTAGGTGAGCGGCAGATCACAGCGCGGGCAGCGCAGCACATAACCGCACTCACGGCAAAAAACATAGGTAGCGCTGCCGCGCCGATTGAGGAATAAAACGGCCTGCTGCCCGGCGGACAGGGTTTCAGACAGGGCCTCTTTTAATGCCCGGCTGAACATGGAGCGGTTGCCGGTTTTTAGTTCCTCGCGCATATCCACCAGTTTAACCGGCGGCAGGGGCAGGGTGGCAGCTTCGCCTTCGGCCGGATTTAAAACCCCGTTTTGCCCCAGGTCTTTAAGCTGGCGCTCCACCGATTCGCGGTGCGCCAGAACCCTATCGGGCAGAGATAACAGGCCAAAATCGCCTTGTTTAACACGCTCAAATAAATCGATGGGCGGTGTGGCCGAACCCAATAACAATAAAGCATGGTTGGCCTGCGTGTACCATTCCGCCGCCGAAAGGGCGTTGTAATAGGGGGGCAGGTCATCCTGATAGTAGGTGTTCTCGTGGCATTCGTCAATCACCACCAGGCCCGGGTCGGCAAAGGGGGTAAAGAGAGCGCTGCGCGCCCCCACCACTACCGAGATTAATCCGGCGCGCGCGCGCCGCCAGGTGTCATACCGTTCGCCGGGGGAAAGCTGGGAATGCACCAGGCCCACCTGACCGGGAAAACGCGCCATAAAACGACGTACGGTTTGCGGGGTGAGTGATATTTCAGGCACGAGGATAATGACCTGCCGGCCGGTTTTAAGGGTTTCGGCCGCCGCCTGTAAATAAATTTCGGTTTTACCCGAGCCGGTGACGCCGTGTAATAAATAGGGTTTAACCGGCTGGCTTTGCGCCGAGCGATTAAGGACCTGATTGATTTGGGTTAATATGTTTTGTTGAGCCCCGGTGAGCGGTGGAGGATGATGGGGCTGGTAATCCATCTTTTCCAGGGGGTCGCGCCAGATTTCACTTTCACTCAGGTTAACCAGACCGGCTTCCGCCAGGGTGGTCAGATCGGCCAGGCTGCCGCCGCCGGCGGCGGCATAAACCCATGAGGCTTCCACCGGCCAGGGTTCCTTGATTAAAAAACTTAACATGCGCTGGCGGCGCTGCGCCGCTGCACTTGCGGCCGGTTTATCCAGATAAGCCTGAATCTGCTGCGGGCTGCCGGCCAGGTTGACCATGCGGGTGGTGCGTGCATGCACCCCGGGTGGGGGCAAAACCGGCTGGCGGGTCAATTTGCCCGCTTGAACCAGAGCCCGGGCAGCGGCCTGCCAGTGTTGGCGCGGCAGAGCGGCTTCAATTTGCCGGCCGCGCAAACTGCCGCCGCGGCGTTCCAACAGGCTGATCAAACGTTGTTGAATCGGGGAAAAGGATTGCACCGGCTGGCTTTCGGCGTCGACCAGGCTATAAAGCGTATCGGCCAGTTGTGTCAGACCGGCCGGCACCATTAATGAAAGACAGGCGGCCGGTGATGTGAGGGTTTCCTGTGCCAGGCGCTGCGCCAGTTTCATTTGGGCGGGGGTTAAAACCGGGTGGGGGTCCAGCAGGGCTTCAACATCACGCGTTTGAGAAATGGAGGCGACATCGCTCAGGGTTAACACAATGCCCTGCACGCGCTGGTTGCCAAAGGGCACCACCACCAGACAGCCGGGCTGCACCTGCCCGAGTAATTCGTTTGGCAGGTGATAATCAAAAAGATTATTTACTTGAGGAACATTAACGGCGACCTGAACGTATTGGTTGGACACAATTAAACCTGATCTAAAAAAGAATTTTGAAAATGGTCCGTTCGGTTAGAAACGGATTCTTGTGACGGCTGCTGTTTTATGGTTACATTATATAATGAATATGATCTTCACTGAGAAATTTTTAGGATGGTACCGTGAATATAAAAATTCGTGAAATGACTCTGCAGGATTATGACAATTGTTTAAATCTCTGGAAAGAAACGCAAGGCCTGGGTTTAAGTCGTTCGGATGAAATGCAATATTTGCTTCATTTTTTGGAGCGTAACCTGCATTTAAGTTTTGTGGCCCTGGCGGATGAATGCCTGGCAGGTACGGTTTTATGCGGGCATGACGGCCGGCGCGCTTTCATTTACCACCTGGCGGTTGCTTCCGAATTCAGACGGCAGGGAATCGCTTCGAAATTACTGGAACATTGTGTGGACGGTTTGAAGGAATTGGATATTGAAAAATGCCATATTATGGTCTATAAAGATAATACGGAGGGTCTGGATTTCTGGCGCAAAGCCGGATGGTCTGATCGACCTGAACTTGTAATTCTCAGTAAAATCATATAAACTGGGTTTATTGTTAACAAATTCTTCCGTTAACAAGTTATTAACCTAAAATTAATTGGCAATGTTATACTTATTCTCATCGTCTGTCTTCAATTGTGTAATTAAGATTTAGAAAGAGAAAACAACGCATATGAAAACCCTTATTCTGATGCGACATGCAAAATCAAGCTGGAAAGACCATAATCTTGAAGATATTGACCGCCCATTAAAAAAACGCGGTAAAAAAGATGCGCAGATTATCGGTAAAATTATTGTTGACAAAGAATTGGTGCCGCAGACGATTTATTGCTCTCCGGCTAAACGCTCACAGCGCACGGCCGAAGTGCTTTTGGAAGAACTGAAACAGGAAATTCCGGTCGAAACGGTTGACAAACTTTATATGGCGGAAGTGCCCGTTTTTTATGAATTGATAAAATCACTTCCCGAAGATCTGGAGCGGGTCATGATTATCGGGCATAACCCCGGATTGGAAAGCCTGGTGCAGTTGCTCAGCGGTCAGATTGAATCTTTGCCGACCAGCGCTTTGGCCAATGTATCCCTGGCAATCAAAAATTGGAAAGACCTTGATCCGGAGACCAAAGGCGAACTGGTGGATTTGTACAAACCCAAACACGATAAGGATAAATAAACCTTATCCTGCGTTATTATTCCTGATACATGTCATATCATATTTAACTTTGCGGTTGTGGGCAACACAACCGCGTTTGTTTTCCATGAAATGATTGGATTAATTAATGGGATTTTTTGATTCCATTTCCCCAAAAAATGCTTAAAATAGAATATGAACTCTCATTAATCTGGAGTATTATGACAACTCTTAACCGGGTTACCGAATATGATTTTGAAGAATTAGTCTTGCATTCAAAGCTGCCTGTGCTGGTTGATTTTGGTGCAGAATGGTGCAGCCCGTGTAAACGCCAGGAACCTCTGCTCGAAAAACTGGCAGTTTTATGGTCGCAGCAGTTAAAGATTGTGCAAGTCGATATGGATCAAAGCGCTGGCCTGGGAACGCAATTGCAGATCATGGGATTGCCTACCCTGATTTTGTTTGTAGACGGCAGCGAATGCATACGTCTGACCGGTTTACAAACGGAAAACCAAATTATAAAAAAGATGTCACCTTATTTATCCCAAAATTGATTCTTATGAAAACAGAGCATAAAATTCCTTTTGGTTTGTGGCCCAGCCCGATTACGGCGCGAATGGCCAGTCAACGCATTCGTTTGATGGATGTGCAGTGGAATAGTGAC
>JAJTBH010000032.1 GCA_021287005.1 Anaerolineae bacterium | reverse complement strand
AAGCCGGCGCCAGATTAACGGTCACGCGTTTGCGGGGGTAAATCAGGCCGGCATTTTTAACGGCCGACTGAACCCGCTCGCGACTTTCCTGCACGGCGGCGTCGGGTAAACCGACGATCACCATGCCGGGCAGTCCCTGGGCAGTGTCCACTTCCACTTCAACGGTGACACCTTCAAGGCCAATGACAGCACAGGAATAGACGCGAGCCAGCATGTGTTAAGTTTAGATGGCAATCAGATAAAAGTCAAACCAATTCCGATTTGAAATAACGATACCCGTGAATATACTTTTTGTTATTTTTATCCCCGGGATGTAGATACCAAAAAAAAGCTTTATCCCCGTTTTTTTAACACCAGCCGCATGCGATCCAGGCCGAAAAAGAGAGCGGCTGATATTAACAGCAGCACAAAAAAAGGCAATTGCAGATGCAGCCACAAACCGGCTGCAACCATTAACAGGGAAAACGCCAAAACAACCAGCAAAGTTTGAATGTGTTTTATTTCATAAACCGGATTAGCCGGAATATTGGCCGGATGGGCCAGCAAAACCACATCCCAGGCGATCAGGGCCGTGCCTGCGCCGAAAATTAATAAAAAGGGTTGGGCTGACAACAGCACCCCGGCTGCCGCCAGGATGAACGAGATGGTCAGACAGATGGGTGGAAAACCGGAGGGTGAAGGATATTTTAAAGCCAACAGCCATCCTGCTCCCAGCAGCAGGATAAATATCAAAACAATTATTTGCCCGATCAGGTAATAAGCCAGACTCAGGCTTACCAGGGATAACAAAATACTGGAGAAAAACACTATTTTTCGAAGGGACATTTTAAATCTTTCCTGTGATTGTTATCCGGTGAAACGCGACCGGCTGAGCGTTTCACGTACCAGAGGATAAAGCGGCCGGTGGACCTGCCAGTTGATTACCGGGATTTGTAAACGAGTGATGTTACGCAGGGTCAGGCGTCTTTCAAGGGCGGCCGCTCTGACGGCCAGGCGGGTTTCAATGTTATCTTTGAAAGTCGGCGCGGCAAAATCCAGCGGATCGGGGCTGATTAATAAGACCTGATAACCATATGCGCGCAGCCGGGGAAACAGGCTGATGTCATTTAATGCCAGCGGGCTGATAATGATGATCAAGGCCCGGTTGGGAAATAATCGGATGGGGATAAACTCGAGGCTATCCAGAGAACCGTCAGGGCTGATGCTCACACTGGAAAGGGCATGTTTGATGCGATTGAGTTGAATTTTGCCGTAATCGGGGTAAACATTTAATATATTTTTTCCGAATACCAGCATACTGACGCGATGCCCCTGGTGCAGAAACATTTCAGCCAGCGAGGCGGTGGCGCTGATGCTATGTTCGACCAGGCTGTCTTCGGCGACAACCAGGTTGGTTTTTTGACGGGCGTCCAGAATCAAACCGATGTCGGCGATTTCTTCCTGTTCAAATTCCTTGGTGAAAAATTTGCGTGGGTGGCGGGCGGTCAGACGCCAGTCAAGCCAGCGTAACGAGTCGCCGGCGTGATATTCGCGCACACCCCAAAAATCGGTGCCGCTGCCGCCCAGGCGGGCCGGAATGGACCCGGGCGCATGCAGGGTGGAGCGGGGGTGCATGGTGATGGCGCGATATTTTTCAGTTTCAGGGTGAACTTGAATGCCGCCCTCAGCCGGTAAAATGAATTCATTTTCAATCAACCCCAATGGGTCGTTTATTTGAATGCGAATATTTTTCCAATTAAAATTGCCGCGCTGCGAAACAAAGCTGTAGACCAGGTTGTCCTCTCCGCCGGCCGGCAGGATAAAACGGCTGGAGAGGTGCCCGCTCGAAATGCTCATCAATTCCTGGGGCTCATCGCTGGCGACGAGGTATAACGTACGGCGTCCCTGGTTGCGTAAGGTGACGGTTACTTCAACCTGTGTACCTGTTTCCACGGGGGTGCGATGGATGTGGCGTTCGGCTTGCAGGTGCAGTGATTCGAGTGTGGGTGTAAAACAGATGGCAAAACCCAGGTAAAACAAAAAAGGCAGTGCCATCCAGGCCAGTTCACCGCGCAGTGTGACGACGGCAGTTACCAGAAGTAAACCGGTTAACAGGCCAGCCGTAATGAGTTTACTGTTCATGATCGCTGTTTAACTCTACATCGTTACGCAAAACCGGAACGGCAACGCTGCGCGTGATTTCATCGATGATCGTATTTTCCGACTTCTTCACGCTCCACAGGCTGGGGTCAAGCATGATGCGGTGGGCCAGCGCCGGTTGGCAGAATTGTTTGATATCGTCGGGCAACACATAATTACGCCCATTTATCGCAGCCCAGGCGCGGGTTAATTTAAGTAAAGCCAGCGATCCGCGCGGACTGACACCCACCACCACCTGCCGATGCCGGCGAGTCTGGGCGGCCAGCGCCACCATATAATGGCGAATATCAGGGTCGACAAAGACCCCTTCCACTGCAGCACGCATGGCTAAAAAGGTTAACGGTTCGATCACAGCGTGTAACGAGACGCTATCCGCCTGGCGTTCGGCGCGGCGTCTTAAAATCTCTTCTTCTTCAGCCTGTCCGGGATAACCGACCGAAAGTTTGACCATAAAGCGGTCCAGTTGGGCTTCGTGCAGCGGAAAGGTGCCTTCATATTCAATCGGGTTCTGGGTGGCGATGACGATAAAGGGCATTGGCAGTTTTTGAGTTTCGCCTTCAAGTGTCACCTGATATTCCTGCATGGCTTCCAAAAGCGCCGATTGGGTTTTCGGTGAAGCGCGATTGATTTCATCGGCCAGCAATATATTGGTGAAGATGGGTCCCTTGCGCAGGATGAAACGGTTTTGATTACTCTCGAAAACATAGCCTCCGGTAATGTCGCCGGGCAGCAGGTCGGGTGTGAATTGGATGCGTTTAAATTCCATGCCAAAGGCCGTGGCGAAACTGTTGGCAATCAAAGTTTTGGCCAGGCCGGGGTAATCTTCAAGCAGAATATGTCCTCCGGATGAGAGAAAAGAGGCCATCATCAATTTAAGCACATCCCGTTTTCCGACAACGGCTTTTTCAACTTCGTCAATCACCTGTGCCGAGAGATCGGCAACCTGTTTAATGCTTACGGGGGTCAACTGCTTGTCTGTCATAATTTATCTCCAGAGAACTTTCCAAAAAAGAAAAAACTTCTTCAAGCGAAGCGTAAAATTGCGCCTGTTCACGGCCTGCCAGGCGATTCATCCACCGGCGCGGGGCCAGCAACAGCATTTTTATTTTTTTCGAGAAGTTATTATTTTGATTATTTTCGTCATCAAACAAAAAATCGTAAATATTCGAAGGCAGGGCGATTTCTCTTCTTTTGATCAATTCGAGAATTTCAAAATTGGATATACCCTGAAGGTTGGACGCGTGCATGGATACGATCAGGCGCTGTAATTCGGCTTTGAGCGTGCGGTAGTTGTCGGAAGGGTCGTTGTTATACTTGATAAAAGTTTTCCAGAATTCAACATTTTTGATCGTGGTATTTTCATCCGGATACTCATCCATCACGCTGATGGACGTCTCCTGACCCAGGCGGTATAAAAACATCAATAAAACAGCCAGAACCAGGCCTCCCCAGATATATTTTTGGTCAATGCTTAATATAAAAATTCGCAATAACAGCCAGGCTGTGGTTGCCAGTGGCATCAAAATATAAGTTAAGACAAAAGACCAGTTTAAAGCGCTAATTAATAAAATCAGGCTGAAGATGATGATTAAAACCAGGAAACGGATGGGGTTTTTCATCAATCACTCACCTTTTTATTCATGCGGCTGTAATCGACAATGGCTTCAAAGGCGCGGATGGCTTTTTGTTCATCTTCGGCGTTGGGCAGCCAGTGCCCGTAACGGGCAGCTTCAAACAGTGTCGTAAGCAGGTGCACCGGTTCAAACGGCACGCCGGCTCGCTGTAAAAGGGTTTCAAATTCGTGCGGGGTCATATAACTTTCACGCTCCAAACCCTGTTCTTGTTGCATGGCCAGACTCATCTGCCGGTAGCAGGCAAAGATGACATTTTTTAAATTTTGACCGTTTAGGATAGCCTGGCGGGCTTTTTCGGCTTCGAGCGCCAACAGGCTGATCTGACTGGGCGGACGGTTGGCATAGCGGTAAATCCAAACGCCCAGAATTAACAGACTGACGACAAAACCAAAACCCGCCAGCCAGATTAACAGGTTGGGGGTTTCACCCAGAGGGGTGCGTACGGCCGCGGTGGGTGTGGGAAGCATCATTTCGGTAACCACGGTCTCGGTGGAACGCGGCAGCAGCATGATGGCCAGTAACAGCATGATACTTAAACCAAAGATGATAAAAAAAATCTGTTTAAGGATGGTGCGAATGACTTTCCAATCGGCTCCCCGCAAATAACGAATTAAAATATAAATCAGGGCAATCACTAAAACCAGAGCGATAAATTCGATAAAAAACAGGTTGACCGACAGTGCCAACAAGGGTTTATCTTCCTGCGTCGGCACGACCAATTGGCCCTTGTTTAAGTCGGGCAGCGGCTGGCCGGGTTGCAGCTCTAATTGTGAGAGACTGACAGCCATTAATATCACCAGGAGAGTAATCATCCCGATCAGGATTAATAATTGTTGTTTGGTTTTGCCTGTCATTTAAGTGGTATCCGACCCTGACTCGTTTACAAAAATAAAGACAATGTTCATTATAATACCGCCGGGGTTGGATGGTTAATATGGCAGTTCTGTTTTTGTGATTAATCAGGGTAGTGGAAAAGAAATAATAACTTCGCAGCCCTTGCCCGTCTCGCTGAGCATGTGAATGGCGCCCGCCTGTGCTTCAACCAGCGCTCTGGCGATGGGCAGACCTAATCCAAAACCCGTTCCTGGTCTTAAATCATTGGCGCGGTAAAAACGTTCGAAAACATGAGCCAATTTTTCGGGGGGAATGCCATCCCCCTGGTCGATTACCTTGATGAGAACCTGTTCGGAATCGTTGCAGGCAAACAGGCTGATTTCTCCGCCGGAATGTTTTATGGCGTTGTCCAATAATATCAAAAGAACCTGTTTAAGCGCATCCCGGTCCCCTTTAACTTTGATCTCATCCTCAACCTGCATTTTTATTGTCCGTTCGGGTGCCAGTTGCCGTGCCTGACGGATACATTCTTCAGCCAGAGGCTTAATGAGGACAGCTTCGTTTGCCAGGTTGCGGCGGGCATCGGCGCGTGCCAATACCAACAGGTCGTTTACCAGGCGAATCAAGCGGTCGCTTTCTTCGACCATATCTTTGAGAATGTCATTTTGTTCTTCGGCCGGAAGGGAGGGACTGCGACCGAGCAGACCCAGGTTGCCGCGCAATGTGGTAAGCGGGGTGCGTAATTCATGCGAAACGTCGGCTACAAAATTACGCTGCATTTCAAGAGCATGCGCCGTTTTTTGATAGGCGTCCTGTAATTGGGCCAGCATGTTATTGAAGGTGACGGCCAACTGGCCCACTTCGTCCGGCGGGCCGCTGTAATTTACTCTGCGCGAAAAATTCTGTTCCTGGCCGATGGTCTGGGCTGTGCGGGTGATTTTGTGAATCGGCTGGAGTGTTATACCCGAAAGTAACCAGCCCATGCCAAAAGCGATTAAAGTTACCAGGGCGGTGATCATTATCAGCGTATTTTGCAGGTTTTCCAGTGATAGATTACGTTCTTTAAGGGAGCGGGCGACCTGTAAAATGGAAACCAGGCGGCCTTGAAATGAAACCGGGCGATTATAAATTAAAATCGGATACCCGGACAATTCGGAAAATTGCCACCATTCTTGATTGTTTCGTAAAACGTTTAGGCCTTCGAGACTGAGCGGCAGGGCTTCGCGGCTTTCGCCAAACGGGCTGGCGACCAGGTTGCCGCTGGCATCCAACACACGGATAATTTCGCCTTCGGTTAATTGTTGAAAAGTGCGGTCTTTGGAATAATCGATAAAAGGAATGGGCGGCGGGGGCATGCCGTTTTGTGGAATATCATCCCGGGGCGGGGATTCAAAATTAATGCGTAAAATGGATTGCCCCAGTGTATTGCTGCTGATAATCATATCCTGTTTTAGCCAGTTGAGGGTAAATTGAGATTGGGTTGTATATAAGACGATGCTTAACGCAACCAGGGTCAAGGCCAGAATGCCGCTGTATAAAAGCGAGAGACGCAGCCGGATCGACATTATTCTTCCCTTAATACATAACCAACACCGCGCACGGTTTGAATCAGGCGCGCTTGATAACCGGCTTCCAGTTTTTTACGCAGGTATCCGATGTAAATTTCAAGTACGTTTTCATCCCCACAGAAATCATAACCCCATACTTCGGTTAAAATAAACGCGCGTTCCAACACCTGACGCGGATGACGCAGCAGCAGGTTGAGCAAATTAAACTCGGTGACCGTCAGGAAAAGGCGGTTTTCGCCGCGCCTGGCTTCGTGTGTAATCGGGTCGAGCGTAATATTGGCATAAGATAAAACCTGTTTATCCTGTGACATTTCCACCCGGCGCAGCATGGCATGCACTCGCGCCACCAGTTCGGCCGGGGCAAATGGCTTAATCAGATAATCATCCGCGCCGCTTTCCAGGCCTTCAACCCGGTTTTCAATCGCGTCGCGGGCAGTAAGCATTAATACCAATGTTTTGTCACCGTTAAAACGCATTTTTTGAATGGTCGCCAGTCCATCCAGCCTGGGCATCATCCAATCCAACACCATCAGGTCAACTTTTTGTTCATCAATGGTTTTTAATGCTTCCTCGCCATTGGCGGCGGTTAAGACGCTTAACCCTTCATAAGCAAGCGTCCGCTGCAGCATTTTTAATAATTTGGGATCGTCGTCAACCACCAGCACTCGAATCATAATTTCACCTGATTTGATCTTACCACGTGTCGACCGGATAGTTCTAATATAAGCCAATATCCTGAGAAAAAGCTGTGAAAAAAAGAGCTCTCTGATTGTCGATCAGAGAGCTCTCTGGCTTAACCTTCTGTCTGGTTATGAATTTCAGCCCGGTCAACGTAGGTTTGCAAACGGCGATAATAAGGCATGTCGATATTCAGGCGGTCGGCTGTATCCAACAGGTCGTGATACATGCGCTGTAATTCGTCCACGGCGGTATGCCGTTCCATAATCTTGCGGGCGGGGGCGTTGGTTTTCATCATCAGCCAGACGGCGACTGCCCCAAGCAGGGCCGGGCTGTAAAAAGATTGTGCATCCTCAAAGGCATGTGTATTGACGCCGCGCGCCGCGCATACTTTAAGCGCATCCCGGCCGGCCAGAATGCCCAGGCGCAGGTTGGGGATGCTGTTGAGCAATTCACGAGCACCGCCGGCTTTAAATGCCGCCCCGATGATGCCGCAATTAATGGCAAAGTGTACCCACAACCAGTGCAGCATATTGCCGCGAGCATCCACTTTTAAACCGGCCTGTTCAAAGGCAGACTTAATCCGCTCCAATCGGGGAGTAACGGCGCCGTCGATTTCACCCAGGCGAATTTCATCCAACAGGGCGGCATCCAGCGTGCCGCCGCGGTAACCGCCGCCTGCCACAGGAAAACCCCATAAAAATTGTGACCGCGGAATAAATTTTTCCACCTGGTCAAAGTCGCCCCACAACCCGTTAAAAAAGAGGATATCGGTCTGGCCGGCGTGTTCATTTAGGAGCGGCAGCACCGATTCGAGCTGGTAATGCCGAACACTGACCAGGATGAGGTCATAGTTTGAAGCGGAGTCGAAACTTTCGGTTATTTCAGCCGAATAAAGAAATTCCTTGTCGCGGGCTTTTTTCTCGCGGCCATCCAATAAACGCATATTGATGCCTTTGTTGAACAGCTCTTTTTTACCGGGGCGGACAAAATGAGTGACATCATTGCCTGCCTGCGCAAGCACATAACCGTAAATACTGCCAATAACACCTGCACCAATCACCAGAATTTTCATAATAAGGCCTCCAGAATTTTTTGTAAAAATTATTTTATTGATAAGCTTCAAAATACTCCGCCAGGCTTTCCAGTGCCGGGGCGGCAACGTTCAGTTCGTGGGCTGTTTTAAGCATGTTCTGAAAATGTAAACAGCTTTCCAGCATACTGCTGCGCGAGGAAGCATGGGCCGTGTATCGCTGCATGCTTTTGTTGGTGTTAAACATCCAGCGCATAATGGTTACGATCATCCAATCCGGCCAGCTAAAATAGGATATTTCCGGATAATCCTTTAAGTTAACGCCACGTAGTTCACAAAGGGATAACAATTCACGCGAAGCCAACACGCCTTTTTTGAGGAGTTGAGTGTCTTTGAGGTAAGCCTGCATGTCCTGGTGGCGTGCAAAACCGGCGGCAAAACCAATGACGGTAGCGTTATGAACCCATAACCAGTTTAAGATATTGTTTTGTATATCAGGCCGCATATCGGCTTTTTCAAAGATGCTTTTTACCCGTTCCAGTTTTTCAGCGGCTGCGCCCGGTGTTAACCCCAGGTGAATTTCGGCGCCCAGGTTGGTCCAATAAACACCATCGCGCTGCGTGCCGCCGCCGTCGGCATATCCCAACAAATAACGTTCACGCGGCAGGAAGGCATCAATGGCATCCGTACCCTGCCAGTTTGAGGTTAAAATGAGAAAAAGCGCCTGACCACTGCGGGGGGCCAGTTCCTGCAATACCGCGCTTAACTGCTGCGCGTTGACGGGGACAATAATCAACTCGTAACCATCTTCGGGGCTGATACTTTCCGTGCAATGCGGCGTATAAACAACTTTTTGATGGGTCGGGTGCCCTTTGCGTTCATCCAGCACATCCAGGGTGACTCCCTTTGCAAAAAATTCGCTTTTACCGGGGCGCATGTAATGCGTCACCGGTATACCTGCATCAATTAATGCCCATGCATAAATGGTTCCGATAATTCCGCTGCCAATAACGAGCGTTTTCATACCAGTCTCCTGTCCTTTTTGATTGATGCCTCAATCTTACCCCTTCGATTGAAACAAAAAATCCCCCGTGATGGGGGATAAGGCGGGGGATTAATGGGGCGTTGCGTCGGAGATTAGATCAATCCCATTTGGCGGGCGCGGGATACTGCCTGGCGCCGGTCGGAAACATCCAGCTTTTGAAAGATATGTTTGAGGTGAATTTTTATCGTTTCGTTGGAAAGCACCAGTTGTTGGGCGATCTCGGCATTGGTCCGGTTTTCTGCCAGCAGGTTTAAAACATCCATTTCGCGCGCGGTTAACATATCGATCAATCCCGTTACAACCACGGGGTTTGATGATGAACGGAAATGTTCGCGAATTTCCAAGGGGGCGCCGGGCATCTGGGCGATGAGTCCCAAAAGGGGAGCGCCATAATCCAGAATCAGGCGCTGATAATTTTGAGGTCCGGCCAGGGCCAGGGCTTTTTCGAGATAAAACCGCACCTGTCCGGGCTCCCCTTTTTTCCATTCAAGATTGGCGCGGATGAAATAAACCGCGATTAATACATAAAGGTGTTGGTTTTGTTGGGCATAGTTGTTTAGGTGTTCAAGCAACTGCCCGGCTTCATCCACATGGCCGTTTTCCACAAGATAACGGGCTTTAAAAACAAATTCCATTTCGCGCGCCGGGTCTTGTTGGGGTGTCTCAGGCAGGCTGGCATTTTCGAGCCAGTTTTTTGTAACCGCCGATTGCCCCATTTGATAATAAAGTTCGGCTTTGTAAAGCTCAAATAACCGGCGAAAACCGACCATCTCGGCTGAGCGCACTTTACGCAGATTTTTATTAATCAGCGTCAGGGCTTCGGCGTGTTGGTCGCGTGCGACCAAAATTTGCACGTCAGTCAGGTCACATGAAATCAATAAACTGGATAGACCCAGGTGTGTTAATTTTTCTTTTCCCTTAACCAGGGCAAACGAAGCTTCTTCCAGGCGGTTGGCATCGCACAACAGGCGGGCGCGCATAAGATCGATCAGACCATAAAGAGGATTACCGGTGGTTGTGCCGGGTAAATCAGCAGACTCTCCGGCTTCCTCCAGGCTTTCATCACATAAGATCAGGGCTTGCAGGCGTTCTCCCCGGTTGTTTAACTCGATGGCCAGACTGGCCAGGGCGAACAATGACATTAATAAATTACCCACCTGCCGGTTAACTTCAATGGCTTTCTGATAACTCTGCACGGCTGCCTGCGACTCTCCCAAGGCCTGTTGGGCGGTTGCCAGGGCAGTTAATAATAAACCGCGAATAAACAGATCGTTTTCAGGCGTATTGTTAAGTGCCTGTTGGGCCAGGTTCAGCGCGCGGCGGTTATCTTCCTGCACCAGCGCCATCTGGCAGTGCAGGCCGTCTAACCAACCGATTTTTTGCATTTTGGCGCGCGCGGTTTCACTCGCCAGTTGTTCGAGGATAGTCAATGCATCGGAAATGTCGCCGCATAAATAAGCGATCCAGGCCTGAATGATCAGAATATCGGGGAAATTCTTTTGGATTTCAGGCGGAATAAGATTGATGAAATTTTTGAGGCTGTGGAATTCGCCTTTCTGCAATTTATCTGCGGCAATGGATTGAACCAGGTCTGCGGTGTGCTGCCAGTCTTTCATCAGCGCCGTATGTGTTAACGCTTTTTCGGGCCGGGCATGCTGCTCATACCAGGCGGCTGCCCGCTGGTTTAAATGGTAGTTCTCAGGGTCTGAATTTTTCTGCAAAAGGGCCTCTCGGAAGAAAGCCAGGAAACGGTAAAAACCCTGGCTGTGTTGGATAAATAAACTGTTTTGTAAACAGATATCCAGCCACCGGGCTGCCTGAGGCTCCTCGGTGATATACAACAACATATCGAGGTTAAATTCTTCAAAGGTAGCGGCTTTTTGTAAAAAATTCAACTGTTTTTCGGGGAGTAATTCCAAAATTTCATCAGCCAGATATTCGACTGCCTGTTGATGTCCGGCGTGCCAGTTATCCAAAACTTCTTCACCTTCGTTTGCCGATAAAACCATCAAACGTAAGGCTGCCGGCCAGCCCTCACTTAAATCGATCAGACCCTTTATCTGTTCTGCAGATGGAAGCTGTTTTTGATTGGCCTTAAAAAAGGAAAACGCTTCATCGGCAGTAAAAGCAAGCTGACCGGTCTTAATTTCATAAAGACGGTTTTTTACTTTAAGTCGCGCCAGCGGCAGGGCAGGGAGGGCGCGTGAAGCAATGATCAGGTGAAAATTGGCCGGTTGGTGTTGGATAAGGTAAACCAGACTATCCAGTATGTCCGCGTGTGTGATGTGTTGAAAATCATCCAGAATTAAATAAACGGGCTGACTAAAACCGGCAATGGCGTTACAAAGTGCATCAAGGTTGTTTTGTTGGACGGTTTTTCCCAACTGGGGCGCTGTTAAGAATTCCGCAATGGGTAAAACAGGCAGCGTTTTTTGTAAGGTTGTCACGACATAACGCCAGAAAATCACCGGGTCGTTATCGGTGTTTTCCAATGTAAACCAGGCGATAGCCCCGGCCTTGTTTTTTGCCCATTCTGCCAGCAGGGTGCTTTTTCCGTAACCTGTCGGAGCGGTGATGAGGGTAAGCGCATAAGAACCGGCGCTGTCCAACATTAGCTGCAGGCGTTGGCGCGTTACGATGCCCTCACCGCTCTGCGGCGGTGACAGACGAGATAATAAAACGGGTTGAGGGTCACTTTTCACAAGCCTGAGTATAACAAAGACTGGCTAAAGAGATGTAAAAAAAGAAACTTTTATCATCGAATCTTTATTACCCAGGGCCCGTAAATGGTGCTGTTAATGGCATCTGAAATTAATAAAGCAGCCTCCGCCTGGGTTAAACCATCCGGTACAACCAGGTGGGAAAATTCCGTGTGCAAACCCTCACATTGAAAATCGAGCCCGGGGTGTGAATTAATTAAACCCGGCTTAATGGCTTCACACTGCGCGTGTTTGTCGTTTGGCTCTTTCCATACCGAGGATATAACCAGAGAAAGAGAACTTGCCCGGTTCATTTCATCCGGGCTGACCTCAAAATCAAAATAAAAACAGGCGTTTGTACCTCCGCCGCTGGAGGCAAGGATTGATTTTTGATCCAGGCGCAGACTGACTGCCTCGGCAGATGGCATCATCCAGTTGCGTGAGGCATCCGGAAATTGCATGCAAAAATGTACAGTGGCCGTGCCGTTTTGATATTCAAAAGAAGTTAAAGAAACGCCGACCCCGGCGCTGCCCGTGGAAGATTGCCCGACTGAAAAACTGACCCAGATATTGGCGCCGGGGATCCATGCCCCGGTTTCATCCTGTAACTGGTAGGTGAGGGTGTGAATGCCGTTTTGGGCCGGCGCAGATATATTTAAAACGATTTCGGCGGTCTGCCCGGGCTGCACATCATTTTCCAAAAAAATCTTTAACGGTGCACCAAGGGCTTCTCCGGGCGGGTTGAGCGCGCTGAGAACAAAACTGAATGCAGTCGTCCAGGCGACCCGACCGTCATTTTTAACCCGCCAGGTTTTTTTTATGGCCTGACCGGGAGATACGGCACTGCCGTCGGGGAAGTTTTCATCAACCAGCAGCATTGAAAAATCATCCGGATTGATATCGGAGGTGGCTTGAAGGCCGGGATTAGATGTCGGCGTGAATTTGGCCTGAGGTGCTGTGGGAGTCTGTGCTTGGGTGATTGTAACCGTGACCTGCTGCGTGGGAATGACAACGCCGGGACTCGCCGTATTTATTGATTTTTGTTCAACCTGGCAGCCTGCCAGGTAAAACATCATAATCAAACCTAAAATGGATGTTTTTGTTTGCATATTTTATCCTCATGGAATGTACAAGGCGTTTATTTCACCCTGAATGAAGGGCAGCCGGTAAGTTTCACAGTTATCCACCTGCATTAAAAATGTTTCGCTACTGCCGGCATTTTCTTTGACCAGGCTGAACCCCAATAAATGCCCTTGTTTTTCCCAGGTCAGCCCGGTAATAGCCAGACCGGGTTTATCCAACAGCAGGCGGGCCGAACCGCCATTCAAGGGTTTTATGTAAAGGCTGTTGTTATCACTGCCGCGATAGACCACCCATTGACCATCCGGTGAAACAGCCGGCATGGGCGCTTTGCGGGATGAATCATCCAATAAAATCACATCACGGGTTTCATTCGAGTTAATATTCACGGAGCGCAGCATAAAACCGAGATTGGCTGCATCCGGCACTGCATAATAAACCAGGCTGCCATCCGGCGACCAACCGGCGATGGATTCATACCCCAGGCCGGAAAGCTGGCGAGGGGCGCTTCCATCACGACCGGTGATATATAGACCGGCAGCGCCGCCCGTGCCGATATAAACAATCCGCGTTCCATCCGGCGACCAGCGCGGCCCATACCCTTCGACCTTAAGCAAAAGGCTGCTTTCGCCGTTTGTCGTATCCAGGAGGTTAAGCCCGGCCTCATTCATATAAACCAGCCAATGCCCGTCAAAGGTTAAAGCCCCGCGATTGGCATTCATGATGGTTAACGGGCGGGGAGCGTCGTTTTGAACCCCCGCAAAGGCCTCGGCGTGCATACCGGATAATACCAGCCGCATATGCGGGTTTAACTCGGTGTGCAAAACCCAGCCGTCCAGGCCGTCTGGCAGGTCGGGGATGGATGAAAGGGTTTCGTTTGAATAACAGGCCTGTGAAGGTGGAGGCGTTGGCCACTCAGTTGGAATACCATCGGGCTGCCAATGACCCGTCCAGGTGGAACTGCCGCTTTTTTTGTACAGGTTGGAGAATATTAACTTGAGTGAACCGGTCGGCAGGGTGTTATAAACCAGGCTTTTATTATGACTGCCACCGCCGCCGCCCAGCGCCTGATAACCTTCTATGGATACACCCGGCCCGTCAAAAAGAGGGTCAGGCTCAAAGTTAAAGAAATAGACGTTTTCGCCCGCCTGAATGGAAACCAGTTTAATCGTACTCCGGCCGATGCCGATTTCCTGATTAAGCAACCATTCCTGACCGGCTTGCGGTTTGTGACCCGCGTCAAAAACAATTTCCGCTGCACCGGGAACCGCATCAAAAACCGGGCCTGAGAAACTTAAAAAGAGCGGAAAAACCAGGCCGGCTGCTTTAATCCGGTAAACGAAATTAAAATCATTCGGACTTAATAGCAGCGCGTTGGATGCCGGGTCGATATCATCCGCCGGTAAAATTTCTACGGTTTTGCCGCGGGCGGCGCGGAGCAGAGCTGAGGTTAACTGCAGCCGCTGGTCGGAACGCAGCCCGGAAATAAATCGGCCGATCAAGATATAACCGTCGTTTGTTTTGATATATTTATCAAAACCGACTGCCGCCGGGGTGGGCTGTGCGGATTCGGCTGTTTTTTGCGCGGCAGGTGAAGCTGTGGAGGCAAACGTGGGGCTCAGTTCAATGACCGGCAGAAGGGTGGTCTCGGCCGGCAAGGGCACAAAATGCAGGGGCAGACGCCAATCAGTGGGGGCGCTGCCCGGCAGCGTGTCGGGCAGGCAGGGCAACACCAAAAACACGTCGTTGACTGTGGCGGGCAGCGTTTCATTATTGTTCACGGAGCGCTGCGAGCCATCCGGCAGCAGCAGGTAAGGTTGTTGGGCGCAGCCGCTGTTTATTTCACCGGCCGGGTAAGCCGTAAGCGGCAGACCTGAAATACCATATTCAACGCGGGTCTGGCCGGCGCCGGTCAGGGCGCTGTTGACAGACACGCTGATGCCGCTGCGCGTCAGGCGCACGGGTTTTTCGAGCACCCGCAGCGCAGCATCGGGCTGCACCAATCCCAGGCCGGGAATGTAAGCCAGCCAGCGGTTAATATCCGCCAGCACCTTCTGCGGGCCGGATAAAACCACGCTCAGGCAAATTAACAACAACAGCAGCAAGGCCAGCCCCCAGGCGCTTTTGCGCGGCGATTGCACGGGCCGGGGTGCATAAATGCCTTCGCTTAAAAGGTGTTGTTTAAGCGCGGCCGCAAATTCGGGGCGGGGCGGCGGGGTGCGCATGACCTCGGCCAGTTTTTCATCCATCGATAAAAGGGAGGAAGATTTATTCATCTTGTTTCTCCAGCAGGTCTGACAAACGCGCCTGCAAGCGGTAAAGGCTCTTTTTTACGGTCTCATCGCGTTTGTTTAAAATTTGGGCGATCTCGGCGAAGCTTAACCCGGCCACATACCGCAGGCGCAGCAGCTCCTGTTCATCATTTGAAAGGGCGGCGACCAGGTTTTGCAGACGACGGCTTTCATCCTGGTTAAGGATTTCAGTGGGCGGGTCGGAGGTGGAAAAAAGGGGCAGGGCTTCGTTGAGAGGCAGTTCGCGCCGGCTGCGGCGGCAATCCATCTTATAGATGTTGGCGGCAATGCGGAATAACCAGGCGGCGAAAAAGCCGCTGTGCCGGTAACGCGGCAATGCCTGGTATACGTTTAAAAAGAGTTGAGAGGTGAGATCTTCGGCAGCCGCCTGGCTGCGCGTGCGGTTATAAAAATAACGATAAACGGCCGGCAGCCAGCGGTCATAGAGGTCGCCAAAAGCCGCCGGGTTCAGCAGTGCGGCGCGCACCAGCCGCCCGTCGGGGTCATCCGTCTCGAGAGATGGAAAAATTGTTTTTTTCAAAAGGTGCATATTTTCTCCTGAGAGGCTTTGAAGAATAAAAAAAGCTTTCTATCAGTTTAAATGCACTTAATCGGAAAAAAGGACAGTTAGATTGTAATCCCCCATAAGGACGACAAATCAGGCGCGTTTGATAAACGTCAGAAAATCGGTGGTTTTGTGCCGGATAAAATAAAAAAATAATCGCAAGAACCCGGACAAACCGTTAACGCGTCCTGCATCAATCAGTCGTAATAGGGCCGAGCGTAAGGTAAGCGCCTGTCTGATCAGGTCAAAGAGAAACTGGTTGACCCCGTATTTTTGATGCGTTTTTTTCTGTTCTTGCAGGGCGCGAATTTCCTGACGGGTGGATGTTTGCTGACTGTGCACGCGAATCTTTGCCAGGTCAAATGGAATATAAACGGGTTTAATACCGGTTTGTAAAATGCGTACCAGCCAGTCGTAATCGCCGGCGCAGGTATAACTGGCGTCAAAATATAGCCCGTGTTGGAATAAAAATTCTTTTTGAATATAAAGAGCGCAGTGCGTGATGTGACTGAAATATTTCAGCGTGGTTAAACTGCCCTGTCTGACAGCGGGTTGAACGGGGTAGTCCCGTTCATTTTCGTCCATAACATGCGTTTTTCCGTAAACGGCAGGTGGATAGTTATTTACCTTGAGGCAGTCTTTAACCCGGCCAATGGCTCCGGGAGCAATCAGATCATCGGCGCTGATGAAACAAATATATCGACCGGATGCCAGTTGCAGTCCTTCGTTCATACTGGCATACTGACCACGGTTTTCGCGCGAACGTACACGTAAATGCGGGAATTTTTGTAATAAAGCGGGTGTGCCGTCCGTCGAACCGTCATCAATGATAAGATGTTCGATATCATCATCCCACTGATTTAAAAGACTCAAAATCAGCTTTTCCAGATAGGCTTCTCCGTTATAAACCGGGGTGATGATACTGAGCAGCGGTTGGCGGTCTGCTTCCATTGTTTTATTTGTGCAGGTAACCCGTAATTATTTTTACAATGGTGCCGCTGACATCTTCGGCCATGTATTCGGCCGGTGGTGTCCAGGATGGCTTTTGTGACATAACCAGTTTGACGCAGCTAAAAATATTTTCCGGTTCGGCGCCGCTGAGAATGTTGCTGCCACATTCAACCGTTTCGGGACGTTCGGTGACGTCGCGAATGGTGATGTTGGGTACTTTATAAATACAACACTCTTCCTGCACTGTGCCGCTGTCTGAAAGCACCAGTCGAGCGTTTTTCTCTAAAGCCACAAAATCAAAGAGTCCAAAGGGCGGCAGATAACGCACTTCGGGATTGGTATTTTCGATGCCCAACGCCTGTAATTTCGATTGAGTGCGCGGATGTGTGCTGACAATGATGGGTATACCGTATTGGCGTTGAAGACGGTCAAAAGTGGCAATGAAATTACGCAGGCGTTCTTCAATATCCACATTTTCAGCGCGATGCAGAGTAACCAGAAAATAATTTCCGGAAGAAATATTTAATAACTGAAAAATGGAAGAGGAATCAATTTCTTTTTTGTAATGTTCCAGCACTTCATAAATAGGGTTGCCCGAAACAAAAACGCGCTGCCCGGGAATGCCCTCACGCAGCAGATTTTGGCGACTGCGTTCGGTGTAGGGAATGAGCACGTCACTGCTGTGGTCAATGATCCGGCGATTTACTTCCTCGGGTACACGATCATCGTAACAACGATTGCCGGCTTCCATATGATAAACCGGAATGCCAAGCCGTTTGGCAATGATCACCGACAGGGCACTGTTGGTGTCGCCCAGAATCAGAAATTTATCCGGTTTTTCACTTTTGATTAATGGTTCGATTTTGCTGATAATGGTGCCGATCTGTTCACCCAATGAACCCTGCGCCGCCAGGTAAAAATCGGGCGGGCGCACCTGCATTTCTTTAAAGAAAATATCGTTGAGGTTGGGGTCATAATTTTGACCGGTGTGAACAACCTTATGTTCACATATTTGATCGAGTTTTTCTATCACCCGGCTCAAACGAATGATCTCGGGGCGGGTGCCCAGAACGGTCATAACTTTCATCGCAATAATTCCTCGTCGCTGGTGGGATCCTGGTCTTCCAGCATCAGTTTAAATTTGCGTAATAACGCTGCGGTCTGCTGCGGATTCATCACGTCATGGGCTGAACTGTATTCGTCATTTAATACCAGTTCCAATTTTTGATCCTGGGGACGAATTTCGGGCAGAATGGAGGTGATGACATAATAATCACCGCGGGCAATGGTGCGATAACGTTCTTCTTCAGAAACGAGGATTTCGTGTAATTTTTCACCGGGGCGAATGCCGGTGACCAGTGTTTCAATCGGGCGGTTGCCGATCAGTGCGGAAGCGATATCCACCACGGCTGCAGATGGAACACGCGGGATATAAGTGTCGCCGCGTTGACCGTCGCGTACGGCGGCAAAGATGGTATCGACAGCTTGATCAAGACTTAATAAAAAGCGTGTCATTTCAGGGGTGGTGATGGTGACCGGACCGCCATTGCGAATTTGATCATGGAAGAGCGGAATAACCGAACCACGCGAAGCCAGCACGTTACCGTAACGCACACACACAAAACGGGTCTGCGGGCAGCGCAGGTTGGCTTCAATAAAGACACGTTCCTGAATGGCTTTGGTTAACCCCATTACATTTACCGGTTTGCAGGCTTTATCGGTTGAAACACCCACCACCGTGTCAATCGGGAGATGTTGCTCTTCAATGGCGCGAACGATATTTTCGGGACCGCTGATATTGGTCATCACGGCCTGGTAGGGGAAATATTCACAGGTGGGCACCTGTTTTAATGCGGCTGCATTAAAAACTACGTCAACGCCTTGCAGGGCGCTGCTGACGCTGTGGTAATCGCGTACATCGCCAATGTGAAAGGCCAACAGGTCATTGGCGCGCTGATAAATAACTTCATCCGTGGCGGCGCGTTTTTGCATATAACTGACGCGCATAAAATGTTGTTTGGCTTCATCGCGTGAAAAAACGATAATTTTTTTCGGGGTACCCATCTCGCCGGTCAGCAGACGTTTTACCAATACTTTGCCGAGTGAACCGGTGCCGCCGGTAATCAGGATGGTTTTATTATTAAGATTCATGTTTATTCTTACCTCAATTGATCATAAAAAGATGATGAAGCGGCCATTTCCTCTATCATGGATTGCCACGAAGGAGGATTATACCCCGTTATGTCGCGAAAACGTTGCGAATTCAGACTGCGGTCACAGAAAAAGTCTTCTTCGGGAAGGATATTGATATCGTCACGATGGAAGGCCGTTTTTGTCAGTTGTAATAAATCATATTTTGAAATCGGGTCACTGGATACATGATAGACACCGCTCAGATTGGGGTTGGGTATGACGTATGTCGAAATGATGCGGGCGATTTCATCTGTTGTAAAGCCGGTATAAATGGCGCGTTGGTATCCTTTTATCGTGCCGGTCTGCGCCAGGAACCATTCGATCAGGCCCAGTTTGTTTTTTAATTCGCGTCCAATAATGGACGTGCGCAGGGTGACACAATGCGGATAAGCAACTTCGCCCAGGAATTTGGTGCGACCATACAGGTCTTCGGCATCCGAGTTATCCGCTTCGACGTAATTGCCTTTTTTACCCGAAAAAATGCAGTCGGTGCTGATATGAATCATGCGGATTTTTGCCACGCGGCAGATCATGGAAATGCGGTGTGGCAGCATGGCATTTAAAGTGATTGAAAAAAGCGGATCACGAGCCAGGTGCCCCATTTGTTTAATCAGGCCGACACAGTTAATTACCAGATCGGGTTGAATGGAAGCCATGGCGCGGGTAATCTGGTCGAAATAAAGAGCATCCACGTTGGTCCGAATATACTGGCGCGGGAATTCGGGTACATTGGGAAACTCGGAAGGGTTGCCGCGAATGGTGACCCAGGTTTCATGCTGTTTGCTCAAATCCATCCACAAACGGTGTCCCAGCATTCCGGAACCACCCAGGATTAATATCTTCATGTTTTACTCCACGGATTATTAATTAGAGAAATTATACCACTGCCAAAAAATCACATTGAAAAAAGTTTCATCAAATCCACGCTGCATTGATATTTAATTAATGTATAATTATTTAATCTTATTAACAATGGGGGCAATAAGATGGGGCGGATTTTATCGGATCGAAATTTATCAAAAATTTGGGTTGGATTTCTGTTGGTTTTGGCCGCGATATTGATCGTTGTTTATTATATCGACAGCACTCCTCCGCCGGGCAGCACGCGCATCTCGGCCCGAGACGGCATGGTGCAGGTATATGTGCCGGCGGGACCATTTTTAATGGGCTTAAAAAAAGAGACGGCGGCCGCCGACTGTTTACGTTACGAACGTGAGTGTGATGCGATTAATTTTGCCGGCGCCGAACCAGAGCATAACATTACCCTGAC
>JAJTBH010000031.1 GCA_021287005.1 Anaerolineae bacterium | reverse complement strand
AAAGTTATAACCACGCTCTGCAACCATTTCCATTTCACGGCGCAGACTTCGATAATAATTTCTTCCGGCAGTTTCGTTAAAAATATAACGGTTAAATGAACAAAACGGGCACAATACTTCGCAAAATGGAACATGAGCATATAACATATAATTATGCCCGGATTGCGGATTTGGCAGCATCTCCAATTTATTGGGGGTATATTCCAGTTTTTGCCTGACAAGATGTTTAAGGGTTGTGGTTAAGATACGCTCTGAAAGCAATGGAGTACCTCGATTGATTTTTTAATGATTTATAAAATGACAGAGCATTTTATTTCTTTAAAACATGGTTTTTACAACAATAAAACCAGCCCGTTTTTTCCCGGGGAGGTCTAAGTCATTATAAACCAATAATGTAATACCGTTTGAAATGCTTTGGTCGAAAAGCTAAAAACTATCCAATAAATTCAAACAAGAAGATCCAACCGTTTACACCCGTTTGAATTACTTCTTTAGTTTTTCAAAAAAACATTCTTAACTTCACCTCAATATTTGATGTATCAGGCCGTCTTTTTGCGTGAGGAAATTAATTGATACACAAAAGATACCCGATTATCAGGTTTTAACATAAATTGACCGAGGCAATCGACCTCAAATTCGTTTTGATGGTCTCCTAAAAGGTCAAAAGTATCCTGACTGATACAAATTCCTTGCTGCAACCCGGCTTTAAGCCCGATCGCATCCAAATAATGAGCTATTTTAATCGTGTTGCCAACCGGTGTATAGTGAATTTGGTCACGTATTGACAGGCCGCCCAACACTATTACTCCGGAATGAATGCCCATACCCGTATAAAATGGTTGAAAACCCTGCCGGGTTAATTTCTGGTTAAATTCCTCTATCCTCGCATTCATATCGACAGCCGCCCGACACGCTCTTAATGCACCTTCTTCAGGGGAAATAATTTCCGGCAATACTCCAAACACTAACATCAATGAATCATTGTCCACCTGGTAAACAATGCCATCCAGTGCTGAAGCAATTTGAATCAGCGGTGCAAAATATTCATTTAACGCTTCAATTAAAAATTCAGGCGACATAACTCTGGAAATTTCTGTAAAATGATGGATGTCGGCAATTAACAGGCTTACTTCAAATGGATGTCCGCGCAGGCTGAAATCTGCACTGTTCAGGGTCTGGCGCATCTTTTCAACCGTGCTGGTGGATGGCATATACCCCATTAAATCGCGGTAAATCAATTTTTGTTGAAAACCCAACACCATACCATTAAACATTCGCGTCAAATTTGATAATTCGTCATGCCCATCTGTTTCCACTTTGGTTATCAGGTTGCCGCTGTTTACTTCCGCCATCGAATCGGTCAGTTTTTGAATGGGTTCTATTATTTGCAGGGCTATTTTATGACCCACCAGCCAAACCAGGGCCAGAGCCACCACGATCAACAGAATCAAACCCGTCTGCCAGAGAACGGGCATATTTAAGCTAATTTCAGGTTCCGCCAGGCTGATGCCTGCAAATCCGATGGTTTCGCCCTCCCGCACCTGCCAGGGTATTAATAATTCCTGTCGGTTTACAATACCCTCATTTACAGGACGTTGATAACTGAAAGCTGCCGGGCTTTGAATCATACTCAGGATTTTGTCGTCGGGGATTCGTACGCCTTCGTAACCCAACAGGCTGGAGGCTAAAAATATTCCATCCCGGTCATAAAAGGATACATCCAACAATAACGAGTTATTAATATTTTTTGCAAGTTCTGCCAGTGATCGCCCCACCAGCAAAACGCCGCGCGCCTGATGGGCTTCGTCATAAAGTGGGCTGCATACATAAATAAAATAATCAAAAGACCGTTTATGTAAAAAAATGTATTGATCCCCCTTGCGGTCTGCCATGCCTTTTAATGCCATTTGAACCGCTCGCTGCTGAATCCAGGGGAATGTTTCGTCTTTTGCAGCCGGAATTTCACCTGCCCGGTACCAGGAATAAATCTGGTTCCCTTGCCAATCCAACACCTCCACCCCATCTGCTCCGTTTTTTTCCAGGACCGGTCTAATTAATTCCCCCAAAGCATTTTTATCTCGTTCCATCAAATCGCGGGCCAGGTCTGGAGAAGTAGTAAGCTGGTGCGAACTGCCAAGCATATTATCTTCAAGCGCCGCCAACCAGTGTGTGGTTTGTACGGCGCCGCGTTGTAACTGGCTTGAGGTTAAGTTAATTACATTTTGTTCAAGCAAACGATAGTTTACAAAATAACCCAACAGGATTAAGAACAACACCAGCAAGGCAAACGGCAGAATTATTTTCAGGCGCAGTGTAAAACGTATGGCCGGTTGTGATACCGACGGTCGTGTTTCAGGCCGGGGTTGTTCCACCCGGTTCAGAGCCTGTTCCAGCCAGAAATGCGTGAAGGGCTGGCGCACAAAAACATCAATGCCATGTTGTTTTGCCAGCATTTCCCGGCGCAAATCGATTAGTTTGGTGGTCAGGATAATTTTTAAAGCCGGATATTTTTCCTGGCTCCGACTGAGAAAATTTAACCAGTCGTCACCAGGAAAATGAATATCCAATAACATCAAATCCGGTTGTATCAGATCAAGTAGAGACGCGGCCTCATCCAGTTTCCAGGCTTGCCAGACTTCATCTTCCCGTTCTTCAAAAAATCGCGCCAACGTCTGCGACGCATAGATTCCCGATTCAACGATCAGGACGCGGTCAGGCATGACAGAAATCCCTTCCGTTAAGGAAGCTGGTTAACCGAGGTATTCGCGTAAATGGCGGCTGCGGGTTGGATGACGCAGTTTACGCAGGGCTTTGGCTTCAATCTGGCGAATGCGCTCGCGAGTAACGTTAAAATAACGGCTCACTTCCTCCAGCGTGTGATCTTTTCCATCAATCAATCCAAAGCGCAGTTCCAAAACCTGGCGTTCCCGTTCAGAGAGGGCACCCAGGGCAGTTTGCACCTGCTCGCGCAGCATTTCACGCGAGGCGGCATCCATTGGTTCAAGCGCTTCATCATCTTCAATAAAATCACCAAGCTGGCTGCTTTCTTCATCGCCAATTGGCCGTTCCAATGAGACCGGTTCTTCCGCCGACTGTAAAACTCGCTGTACCTTTGCCGTAGCCCATGTCCAGCGACGCTGCAATTCGGGGTCAAGCGCCTGGCTTTCGGTCTGCGCCTTTAAGACGGCCTGTGTATCTTCCTGCGACAGAAAATCTGCATATAATGCCAGTTCTTCATTGGTTGGGTCGCGCCCCAACTGCTGCACCAACGAACGCTGGACGCGCAGTAAACGGGTGATGGCCTCAAACAGGTGCACGGGTATGCGGATGGTGCGCGCCTGTTCGGCAATGTAACGGCTGATGGATTGGCGAATCCACCAGGTGGCATAGGTGCTGAACTTAAACCCGCGGGTCGGGTCAAATTTATTGACGGCTCGCAACAGCCCCAGGTTGCCTTCTTGAATCAGGTCGAGGAATGAAATACCGCGGCCCAGGTACCGTTTGGCTATGCTGACGACCAGGCGTAAGTTGGCGCGAATTAAAGTCTGGTTTGACTCTTCAGCGCGATAACAAACATCTTTATAGTCGTTTTCCAGTTCGGCCTCTGAGGGCATGATGTCATCAAAAAATTCGGATGCGGGAAGCTGGTTGGAAATCTGAACGTAAGCCAATACCTTCTCGGCCACCGAAGCAGGTGTGATAAAGAGGCACAGAAAGACGGAAAAAGCATGTCTTACCAGACCTTCCCAGGCTGAATCCTTTCCCCACATGCCGTTGTCCAGATAGCTGCGTAAATACGAAGGTGTATCTGTTTGCCATTGATGGCGCAGCATTTGCGCTTCGGAAAGTGTCAGACTCAACAGGGGCAGGTCTTCCTGTTCAATGCGGCGCGTGTCATCCAGCAAATTGGTCCACGCAATGTTCATTTCTTCAAATATGGTCTTATACAACCCTGAAAAACGTTTTGATGGCGAATAACCCGGCTGCTCTTTTAAGTGTTGGTCTAACGAACGTATATATCGTTCGGCTTCAATGCGCGCAGCCAGTCGAAATTCGCTGTCTGCATCCAGAAGATTGATCTGACCAATTTCTTTAAGATATAAACGAACCGGATCTTCGGATAATTCCAGTGCAATACTGGGATCCTCGAGAATTTCGAGCGGATCCTCAATGGTAATATCGTTCCAATCTCCGGATTGGGATGCTACGTCTTCTGGAAGGTCCTTATCAAGGGTTTCATCTTCCATTCCCCCCTCACCCATCCTGGTGGAACTACCTGATGCGCTGGTGCGGCGCGTACGCCCGCCATTCTTTTTATTTTTGCCGTTTGGTGCAGCTTTAACGACAGCGGCATTGGGGTCAATCTTTTTTCGAGGCATAGTTTTATTAGTATATCACAATGGTTAATTAATCCAATTGGAGGACAGCTTGACCCAGTGCTTTATTTATTTTGAAAAGGGTCTGCGTATATTGGGTGACCAGTTGTAAATACGGCGTCTGGTCTATATCGGGCTGATCTTGCAAATCTCGTTGAATCAAGTGCATTTGACTTAATCCTTCTTTAACACGAATTTGGCGAAGCATTAACAACGTACGATATAAGTCTTCTAAAATCTTCTCCTGTGTCAGTTCGGCGTAACTGACATTAATTGATTCTACCAAATCTTTTAAATCAAGTGGTATATTTTCGCGTATAAATTGCGCTGGTTCCAATTCATCCTGTTCAAGCGCCTGATTAACCAGGCGCATGATCAATTGATGATCGGTATATTCGTAATCTGCCGGGGTAACCCGGCTTAATCCCATGTTTTGCAGAACCCGGTCCATTGAATACAACAGATCGGGCTGATAAACCAGCAGGCTCAGGCAGTGAGCCTCCAACGAACGCGGCAGGGCGTCGTGTGCTGCCGACATGGCGCTTGCCGAAGCAATAGCCGGACGGCTGCTGCGACCTTCAGTGCCGCGGCTGCCGCGCGGCGGCCGGCTGCCCCGTGGCACAGATGAAACTCCGGTCAGGGCGCGTTCGTCCAATCGTAAAGCACGCGCCAGGCGTTGGCGCAAATCTTCGCGTTCCACAACATCGGGAACATCCTCAATCAAAGGCAGTACCTGGGCAACGATTTCACTTTTTACTTTTGGGTCATCGATATTGCGCCCCGAAATGAGCGTGTTCAGAACATGCAGTACAATCGGTTGCGCTGCCTCCACAATCGTGCGCCATTCCTGCGGATCACGCAATGCCACTTCATCGGGGTCCATGCCATCCGGTATGGTGGTTACACGCAAATCAGCTTGCAAACGTGTCTCATAACGCAACAAACCCCGCGCGTCAAAAGCCGCCTCGGCGCTGTGATCCATCGCCTCGCGCGCTATTTCCAGGCCGCGCAGCGTGGCTTTTTGTCCGGCCGCATCGGCATCCAGTGCCAGTACCAGGCGGCGGGTTAACTTCTTAAGGTTGCGCAACTGGTCTTCGGTTAACGCCGTGCCCATAGGCGAAACGGCATTGTTAAAACCGCACTGGTGCAGGACGATGACATCCAGGTATCCTTCCACGATCACGGCTTGATCAGCCGCACGAATGGCTTTACGGGCTGCATCCAGGCCATATAACAGGCGGCCTTTGTCAAACAGGGGCGTTTGCGGCGAATTTAAAAATTTTGGTACATCGTTGGGGTCCAAAATACGCCCGCCAAAACCGGCCATGCGTCCCATCGCATCGCGAATTGGAAACATAATCCGATTGCGAAAACGATCATGTATTCCTTCACCCGATTGCCGTTCCGACGCCATACCGGCTTCCAACAAATCCTTTGGTGAATATCCCTTACCGAGGAAATAGGAGGTAAGAGCTTCCCAACCGCCGGGCGCGTAACCCAGGCCAAATGTTTCCATGGTTTCAGGCGTTAATCCGCGTTTTTGTAAATATTCCAGGGCTGGTTGTCCGGCTGGTGTCTGCATTAACTGATGGCGATAAAAAATGACGGCGTCTTCCAACAACGTCCGTAAATGGGCTTCCTGCTGGTCTTCGGCTTCTTTTTCCGGGGTCTGTGCTTCCAGTTCCACCCCGGCGCGCTGGGCCAGGTACTGCAACGCCTGAGCAAAATCCCAGCCCTCTTTTTTCATCACAAACTTAAAGATATCGCCGCCTTCATTACACTGACCAAAACACCGCCAGGTGCCCGAATCGGGAAATACGGCAAAAGCCGGTGTGCGCGAATTGCTGTGGAATGGACAAAAGCCGGTATAAGATTTACCGGATTTGCGTAATTTGACCGATTCAGTTACCAGGTCAACGATATCAATTCGTGCTTTTATTTCATCAACAACACCAGACATAAACCTTACCCATTTTAAATAACAAGACGTAATTGAATTCTAATATAAGCCATAAACATAATAAAGAAAAAAGGGATACAATTAATACCATGAAGCGTCATCAAAATCTAGCGATATTCTTCACCTTGTTTTTTTTGAGCGCCTGTTCCGGCCTGCCCACTCTGGGATCCGAAGGTGAAGTGATTCCCACCCGTTTGGTGCTGCCCGTTCCGACTGCTGAAGTGCAAAATTTTTCCGGTAATCCGGCGAATACCCCTCCCGGCCTGGTCTGGTTTTTTAATCCAAACGAGCGCACTTTATTGGGCGTGGATGAACAAACCCGCGTGGTCAGTGTTAAAGTTTTGACGACCTTTAACCCGCAATTAATTACTTCCGGCGCAGGTGCCATCTGGGCCGTCGAAAAAATAGACGATACCCTTTCCAGTTTATTACGTCTTGATCAACAAAGCAAAAGCGTAACGGATAACATTGCCATTCCATATGGAAAAACAACCTCCCTTTCGGCAGCCGGCGATTATGTATGGATGAGCATTGAAGACCCGGATAGCACCCCCGACCAACGTAAAGGCGGTGTGGTTCAGGTGGATGTTTCCAGTCGCACCGTTTTTCGTTATTACCGTACCAGCGCCTTTCCATTGCAGGTGGTTGCCACTGACACGGGCGTCTGGGTGTTGGAACAAGCCCGTTTAAACACGTTTTTTGAACAAATAAACCCGGTTAACGGCCAACTGACCATGTTGCCTGAAAGCATTCAAACCGGGGCCGATCTTCAGTTATTTTCACATTTTACCGTGGCTTCCAATGCTATCTGGGCTTTACCGTCACAGACTCATGCTGCTTATATCTTCCATGTGGATGCCGGCAGCGGCAAACTGCTTAATAAAATTAAAATTGGTGAGACGGCCGCTGAACACCCGCTTTATGTCATCGCAATTGGCGATCAAATTTTTGTCGCTCTGGCGAACAACACCCTTGTGCGCCTGTCTTCTGATAACAATCAACTCGGCTCGCCTCTCAATCTGCCGGCCACAATCAGCGGTCTGGTTTCATCCTCCGCCGACAGTCTATGGGCCTGGAGCTATAAAGCCGCCAGCGCATATCAGATTGATTCACAAAACAACCTGCTGCTTGCCAGCGTCAGCCTGGGCGCCACCCCGGTGCCCACCATTACCCCCTCCGTTTATCCCACTCTGGCCATCATCGGTGTAAATAAACCCTGCGATGGCGTCGATTTTGAATCGGATCTTAAACCCGGTATGCGCGCCATCGTGAACCCCGACCCCCCGTTGCCAAACCGGGTGCGCGAAAAACCCAGCAAAACAGCCGCCGTGGTGGATGTGATCAACCCCGGTCAGTGGGTTGAAATTCTTGAAGGCCCGGCCTGTTCGGAAAACCGTGTCTGGTGGCGGGTGCATACCCAGAACAACCTTTACGGCTGGACCCCCGAAGGGGACGGCATTGAACATTGGATTATCCCCGAACCCGAGAACAACCCCGGATAAAAATTTATAAAACCAAGGATTCTTGTTATGGCAGATATTATTTTTTTGATCGCTGTCGTTATTGAAGTCTGTTTTGTCGTTTTTTGTTTTTACAGCCGTTCTCCTCAACGTCAAATCAGGAACTATTTGCGAATAACAGCTCTGGTTTTATTTGTTGTTTTATTGGCCGTTTCCATTTTGCAATGGAGTTTCCGCTGGTATGGACTGGCTGCACTGCTTTTCGTCTGGGCTTTGTTGGGTTTATGGAGCTTGCTGCATAAAAATACACACAAAGTGGAATTAAAAGCCGGTCTGGCAATTTTTCGCGCTCTTGGAACCCTTTTAATAATCTGGCTGGTTTTGCTGCCGGCATTCATTTTTCCACAACATGCCAATCCCAGGGTCACCGGCAGCCACCCGGTTGATACCGTCAGCTATTCTTACAGCGACCCACAGCGGATTGAGACTTTTAACCCCGCCTCAGGCAACCGTATGGTAAATGTGCAATTCTGGTATCCGGCCGACGGAAAGGATACCTACCCTCTGGTCGTTTTTTCACACGGCGCTTTTGGGATGAAGGGCGGAAATATCTCCACATATACCGAGCTGGCCAGCAATGGATATGTCGTCTGCGCCATTGACCATCCTTATCATGCCTTGCTAACCAGTGACAGCCAACATCATACGGTATTTATCGATAAAACATTCCTTCAAGAAGTACTGGATATTAATAACGGGCAATACAATGATGCCGAAGCTTACAAAATTGAACAAAAGTGGTTGTTATTGCGCACTCAGGATATCAATTTTGTGTTAAATACCATCCTTAATCAGACCAAAAACCAAAATGCCGACCCTGTGTACCGCTTAATCAATCCGCAGAAAATTGGGTTAATGGGTCACAGCCTGGGGGCAGCCGCCAGTGCACAGGTTGCCAGGCAGCGCAGTGACATTGGCGCCGTGGTAAACCTGGATGCCGATTTACTGGGTGAATATATCGAATTTAAGGATGGAAAAAATGTCCTTAATCCTGCCCCGTTTCCGGCACCCATTTTAAGCATCCTGGCCGATGATATGACCCGCCTGATAAACCCCATCCCGGACGCCGAAAATGTTGTCGCGGTAAAACATGTGGATGCCGGAGCGCCGGCAGCTTTTGAGGTGGCAATTACGGGCACAGACCATCAGAGCTTAACCGATCTGCCGCTCATTTCACCATTGATGGTTTCTTTCATTTCCGGTGCAGTTAAGAAAGCCGGCGGCGGTGAAACCGCCGATAAATATAGGGTGATCGAAACCATGAACGATCTGGCGCTTTCATTTTTTAATGTTTATCTCAAATCGGAAGGCCGTTTTACTCCGAAAAGCACCTATTAATCGATTTTTAATTGCCTCGGATCATTGTCCGGTACCCAACAGGTCAAATACAACCACCTCCGGCGGCGCCAAAAAACGCGCGCGCGGTGCATCCAAACCCTCCATGCCAACACCGCGGTTGACATATAAAGTCATGTTTTTAAGTAAATAAGTGCCCATTTCATACTTTTTGGCAAAAATGGATGAGGTAAACACGGCTCCATAAAATGGCACTCTGATCTGCCCGCCGTGGGTATGGCCTGCCAGGTAAAGATCAACTTTTTGATCATAAGCAGCTTCCGCCAGATCGGGCGTGTGGTGTAATAAAATCACAAACTCATCTTCGTTTACTTCTTTGGATAATACCCGAAAGTTGTCAACGGGTGGCTGGTGAAAATGAATATCATTCACGCCCATCAATACCACGTTTCCGCCCTGCCAGTTCACGTGAAAAACCTGGTCGGTTAAAGCAATGGCATGACTGTCTTTTGCCAGTTTTCTGACACGTTCAGGTGTCTCATTGGAACCGTTAATTAAATAAACGCCATAAGGCGCTTCAAAATGATTTATGATATAAGTAATTTGGTCCCAGGTATCAACATCATTGATAAAGGACAGGTTGGGATAATCTCCGGTCACAACCACAATGTCAGGTTTTAAATTGTTAACATGGCGAATTAAGGCGTATTCACGGCGTGTCATCCTTTCAACGTGAATATCGCTGACTTGCACCACACGAAATCTGGCGCCACTTTGAATATTCTGTGTCTTAATTTCATGGAATGTGTCCATCAATAAAAACGGTTCAACATAAAAAGCATAACCACCCAGCAAAAACAAAAAGAGATTTGCCGTCAGCCACACCTTCCAGGAAACTGCTTTTATTTGAAAAATCGTCTGGTTTATTCGGTTGATAAAAAGCCAGGCAAACAACAAAGCAGTCCGGGCAGCCGCCCAAACCAACCAGGTTAATAAGGGTGGCCCATAAGATTGTTTAAGCCAGTTAAGCATGATTAACCAAACATAATCCAAGCCCGTAAAAAGTGCTGTGACCATCAACAGCCGGCAAGGAACTGATTTTGACGTGTGCTTCAGAATCAGAATCAAACATAAAAAAAACAGAAGTAAATTAACGATTATTCCCGCAGTATAAAACAAGTCAAGATATTGCACGGCTTCCCCCTTATAATAAAAAAACTTCCTCCATAGCCTTAAGGGTATGGAGGAAGCCGGTTTCGGGTAAAAATGCCCCCTCAGTAATTAAAAATTTTAGAAACCTTCCAGTTTGGATAAATCAGCCACGCCGTTGGACAGGGCGGCAATCCGCTGCAACATTCCCAGACGATTGGCGCGCACTGCCGGATCATCTGCCATTACCAGTACAGCCTCAAAGAAACGGTTGATCACGGGCGCCAGGCCTTCGACCTGTTTGATGAATTCAGTCATGGAAGCCGGTTGGCGATTAGAACCTTCCGCACGCACCAGCGCCTGGAAAAGGTCTTTATCAGCTGCATCGCTTAAAGTGGCCGAATTGACGTTAAACAATTCTTTCTGGTCGCGGGTAATGCGGACACAGCGTGAATACGCCGGCAGCAAGGTGGACCAATCGGCTTTGTTCATGCGCTCGCTCAGTTGTTTAATGGCACGTACCGCGCCGGCCGGGTTGCACTGCTGCGCCGTCAAAACCGCATCCACCACGTCAAACCTGTAACCCTGGTCCAGTAATAAACCGCGTAAACGACCTAAAACAAAATCAAGACATTCGCCCTGAACTTTATCGGTGAAAGCCAGAGGCAACAAATCGCCTGCCAATGCCAGCCCCTGTGACAGATCAAAGTCGACATCCCATGCCATTAACATTTGAGAAAGTCCCAGAGCGGCGCGGCGTTGAGCAAACGGGTCTTTGGTGCCGCTGGGCGCCAGGCCGGCGGCAAACAAACCCGCCAGTGAATCAAGACGATCGGCCAGTCCGATCACCAGGCCGGCTTTTGAGGTCGGCATGGCATCGCCGGTATACCGCGGCAGATAATGTTCATAAATGGCCTCAGCCACCTCTTTGCTTTCGCCGGAAGCCAGAGCATAATAACGGCCCATGGCGCCCTGGACCGAGGTCATTTCAACCACCATATGTGAAACGAGATCGGCCTTACATAAATGCGCCGCTCGCAGGGCAGTTTGTTTTTCTTTTTCATCCAGTTTAAACACTGGCGCCAGACGTTCTACCAGTTTTTCAATGCGCTGGGCTTTGTCCAGCATGGAACCCAGTTTTAGCTGGAATGTCAGAGTGCCCAGGCGGGGCAATAAATCTTCCAGTTTGTGTTTGAGGTCTTCATCGATAAAGAAGGCTGCGTCGGCAAAACGAGCACGAATGACCTGTTCGTTTCCATCGACAACAGTATCGATATACTCGGCATCACCGTTTCTAACCGCAATAAAATACGGCAGCAAACTGCCATCAGCATTAAACACGGGGAAATATCGCTGGTGTTTTTTCATGACCGAAACCAACACCACGGCCGGAAGTCGCAAATGCGACGGGTCAAACTGGCCACGCATGGCAGTCGGGGCTTCCACCAGTTGATTAACTTCTTCCAGCAATCCTTCATCCACTTTACCTTCACCACCCACTTCAACCATCAGCTTTTTAACCTGATCGCTGATAACCTGGCGGCGTTCCTGTGAATCAAGCACGATGCCCTGTTTTTTGAGTGCGGCGAAATATTCGGCCGGGCTGTTGACCTCAATCGTCTCCGGGCTGAGGAAACGTAAACCGCGTGTGATGCGGCCGGAATTAAGCCCGGCATAACTGAAGGGAATCACTTCCTTACCCAGAATGGCAAGCAGCCAGCGAATGGGACGCGAAAAAGCAATATTACTGGCGTTCCAGCGCATGTTCTTTTCAAATTTTAATCCGGCAATTAAAGCGGGTAAGGCTTCGGCCAGCAATTCGCTGGATAATTTTCCGGATTCGTGAATTTCGGCCACTACATATCGGCCGCCATCAATTTCCTGCACTTTCAAGTCGGCGGCAGACAAACCGCGTCCGCGCGCAAAACCTTCAGCGGCCTTGGTCGGGGCGCCCGATGCGTCAAATGCACGATCAGCCGGCGGGCCTTTGACCACCACACTGCGGTCTTCCTGTCGTTCAGGCAAACCGGCCACCACCACGGTCAGGCGGCGGGGAGTGCCCAGAATGGAAATCTCACCATGCGGCAGGCGCAATTCAGCCAATAAAGCCGGAACGCGCTCTTTAAGTTGTGCCAGAGCGCTTTCCATTTCGGCCGCCGGCAGTTCTTCGGTACCGATTTCAAACAACAGGTCACCCGCGGCTGCTTTAATTTCCGTCGTTTGGGCGGCTTCAGGCTGGGCCTGTGTGCCTGCTTGATCCAGCCAGGGGAAACCCAACTGTTCGCGTTGAGCCACATACGCTTCGGCTACACGCCGGGCCAGGTCGCGCATCCGCGAAAACAGCGCCTGTCGTTCTGTCACGCCCACAGCGCCGCGTGTATCGAGAATATTAAAGGTATGTGAACATTTTAAGACATAATCATGCGCCGGCAAGACCATGTTGTTTGCCAGCGATGATTCAGCTTCAGCTTCAAAAAGGTTGTACATCTGGCGTGAACGATCCACATCGGCAACTTCAAAATAATAACGCGAATGTTCCTGCTCACCCTGCAAATTTACGTCGCCATATGTGCGTTGATCGCTCCAGTGAATATCACGGAAGTTGCGCACGCGCTGCAAAGGCATGGCAATTCGTTCAAGGCCATAGGTGATTTCCACGGCAACCGGGTGAAGCACCATGCCGCCCGCCTGCTGGAAATAAGTAAACTGGGTAATTTCCTGGCCATCCAGCCAGACTTCCCAACCCAAACCCCACGCACCCAGCGCAGGTGATTCCCAGTTGTCTTCGACAAAACGAATATCGTGTTGGCGCGGATCGATACCCAGGGCTTCAAGGCTTTTCAGGTAAAGTTCCTGCGGATTTCCGGGATCAGGTTTAAGGATGACCTGGAACTGGTAGTGCTGCTGTAAACGATTGGGATTTTCGCCGTAACGACCGTCATCGGGACGAACTGAAGGTTCGACATAACCCACCTTCCAGGGTTCGGGGCCTAACACACGCAGATAAGTGGCAGGGTTCATCGTACCCGCGCCAACCTGGCTATAATATGGCTGCCAGATTAAACAGCCCTGATCTGCCCAGAATTTTTGTAAAGTCAGGATGATGGATTGGAAGTCCATTGCTTTATTCATAAATAATCACTCCAGTTCGCTCTTAATATACTTTGCGTTCCCAATTATACACCATCGGCCTGCTTCTTTCATTAGATAGTTGTTGCCCTTGCAAAATAATGACTCTCTGCGATTCAGCTATTATAATCAGGGTATGAAATGGATCGGATTATTAAAACACTCCCTGCTGGCATGTATTTTAATAAACATGCTGGTTTCCCCCGTACATGTTCAGGCCGCAGCGCCGCAAAACAAGCTTGCCTCCAGCGTTACCGCCTACGATTTAATCGTTGCCATGAATTCATTGCGCGTCTCAAACGGGCTTCCGGCCCTGGTTGAAGATGGCATCATCGACGCCGTGGCGCAATCCACCGCTGAAACCATGGCCGCCAGTCAAATGTCCTGGCACATCGGCAATGCTTCCGGGCGTATTCAATCCGCCGGTTACGGCGGCGGCTCCAAAGTTTGGGCTACAGAAAATTTTGCCGTAGGCAGCGATTCTTCCATTGATGAGATCATGCTGGTCTGGGCCGACCCCGACCATATGATTCCGGCAGTTAACCCCGCTTATTGTAATATCGGCGCGGGGGTTGCAACCGCATCAAACGGCATGACCTATTACGTCTTACAGGCTGCTTACACTGCCGGAAAATCCTGCGGCGAATACACTTCCGTTGGCGGAACAACCACCACACAGTCGGGCAGCACGGTTAGCAGCGGCGTATCACAGGTGGTTATGCCGGTTGAAGTAGCCACACCCGATGCCGACGGTAAGATTTTTCATGTGGTAAAAGCCGGACAGTCTTTCTGGTCAATTGCCATTGCTTATAAAATTACGATCAAGGATTTAAAAACCTGGAACAATCTTTCAGACAGTGCCACGCTGAAAATCGGGCAAAAATTGTTTATACCCGGCAGCAATACGGCCGGGTATGCCACACCCACCCAGCCCGGTTCCGTGGCCGTCAGCACACCTCAAGCGGATGGCACAGTTGTGCATGTGGTTCAATCCTACCAGACGCTTAGTTCCATTGCTGACGCCTATGGCACCTCAGTCGATACAATTTTGACTTTAAACAACTTACAGGCTGATTGGTCGTTGCAAATCGGGCAGGAATTACTGATCCACCCCTCCAACCTGACTCCCAGCCCTTCCCCGCATCCTTTATCTTTGTTAACGCCGGACAGTGACGGAAAATATTATCACACCATTGCAAGTGGTGAAAATTTGTATTGGATCGCCAGCCTTTACGGCGTCAGTGTGGATGAAATCCTGCTCTGGAATGGATTAAGCAACGATGCGGTTTTATACCCCCAGCAGAAACTGCTTTTACTGGTCACACCGCCAGCTACCAACACCCCCACGCCCATGCCCGCCACCGCCACGCCGACTGCCAGTAATACCCCATCCCCCACCCTGTCACCGACACTCAGCCCGGCCACACCCACGCCAACACCCAAAACCGGAACCATATTCAGCGGCGGGAACATTCTGTTATGGGTTTCATTGGTTTTATTAATATTGGGAGGCGGCGGTTTTGTTTATTTCTTTTATCGCCGCAGCAGGCCTTAGATAATTTTTATTTTAATTCCTGGAATACGTACAATAAAAACAGGCTGACCCATTGAGCAGCGCTGTAAATATACAGCAGCCAGGAACGGTTTTTGCTGAATTTTTCCAATTCCAGACCGGCAAATATCGCAGCTACCGGCACCCAAAAAAGCCACAGACGCGCCGATTCGGAACGCGTTTGAGAAATCAGGTTTAATAATATAAAGGTTAAAAAACAGGCAAAGGTGATTATTTGCAGGGGAGTTAATTTGCGTTGAAAAAACAGCTTAATCTGCCGGAATGCCTGCGTCACAAAGAGCGCGTAAAATGGCAGCCCGATCGACGTGGCAAATTCAAGGTTATTTAATCCGGCAGCCATCCCCAACAATCGGACACGGTCGGTAAGCGACATAATCTCACCCACTTTTAAACTGCCCGGTTTGCTGTAATAGGAAACGTCAAACAAACCCTGCATGGCATTTTGATAACGCACCCAAAAGTCATAATTCAGGAAGTGTGTAAATAATAAATGCATCAAACCAAACCCGGCCAGGCCGGCCAATATCTTACGTCCATCCTGTTTTAAATTTTTCCCGTCGCGATTTTGCCAGAATTCCACAATCCAGTAAAAACCGGCAAAAGCAAAAAGGGGCAGCATGGTAAAAGAAAAAAAGATCGCCAGGTACAAAAAACATCCGCTTATCAACGCCGGCCAGAAGCTCCGGCTGCGGATTGTCAACACCAGCAGGCAAATTCCACTTAAGAACACAAACGGATAAAGAGCTTCATCCAGGAACAGGGCAAAAAGAATATAAGCCGGAGTACTGATGACCAACAAGGGTGCCAGGAAACGGGTTTCACTGGATGGGGCTCCTCCGATTTTATTGACCAGTATAAATAACACGAAGATAATTAAAAATGTCAACGGAGGAAATAACCAGGCGATACTCTGCCCCAATCGCTCACAACGTGCATTGGTATCTGTCAGAGGATTAATCGCATTTAATCCCCTTTCGATCAGCGCATAAGATAAAATGACTCCCGGTGGTTTGGTGCCGGGGAAAAACTTTAGCCCATACGTATTTTCATAGTTACTGACAATTTCCGTCAGGCTTTCGTTTTTACCGCAGGCTGAGAGTGCATAAGATTTATGCATGGTTGAGAAAAATCGTTCACGCAGTGAATCGAGACCTCGTCCCTCGGCCAGCCCCAGACCCAATTGCATGGCCCAGCCCGCCAAAAAAATGATCACCAACATCACCATTGCCGGGAATGGCCATTTTATAACCAACCAGGTTACCGCCAGTAACATCAGTAACATGCCTGCAAAAGCCAGGATTAATGGCGCCGTAAAGGGTTTGTTTGAAAAGCCCCAGAACCAACCCGGAATCAGGCTGAACACCTGAAGTTGAAAGATTAATATCAACCAGTGTACAAAGGTCGCCAAAACCAGCAAAAAAACAGCCAGGCTCGCCAGGATTTTTTTTATCGGCCAGGCTTGCGGCTGGCGCAGGGTATTAAAAAACACGAAAACCAAAAAGGCAAGACTTTGAACCACAATCAAAGCCGCCCAGGTCAATAAAGGCAATAACCGTATGCCCACCGTATAAAGTGGAAGCACACCTTCGCCCAACGTTGCATATAACCAGGCATAATTTGCCGGGAACTGTTGAAGGTTTATAAAGATCCAGATCAGAATAAAAAATATTCCGCCTGAAGTGATTATGATAAACGTTAAGTTATTTTGCTCATTCAGATTATTAATCAACTTATCAATTATCGGAATCAACCGTGAAGATTTTAACCGAAGAAGCAGCCCCACAATAACACATCCCATGACCAATAACATCGTCATGGCAGCCAGAATTAAGCGCTGGCGGGATAGGCCCATAAAAACTGCACTGGCAGCCTCGGATGGCAAAGCCAAAATCCAGCAAAACGTCAGAAGCCCTTCCGCTGCTGTCAACCAGAACCCCAATGATAAACATTTATTGAACGATTTCATAAACTTCATCGATTATACCTGATGCTTAAGAAAAAATATTCCGTATTTTGATCGTCGGGTTTTACGTTATGCCTGGTGTATAATTAGCCGATTATTTGGAGAGGAAAGACGAGAAAAAATGCAAGAGAACCTCACAGCACCCCTTGAATCCAACGGATTAATCCCGCCGGAAGATCATTTTCACGGCAGCGAAATAGCCACCATCGGCCTGGCGCATGGCATAAACGATATGTTTTTTGCCTTTATTCCCACATTACAGCCCCTTTTAATGGAAAAACTGGCTTTAACCAATGCTCAAGCAGGGCTATTTTCATTTTTTCTACAAGGTCCTTCTCTGCTTCAACCGCTCATCGGCCATATAGCCGACCGGCGTAATTTACGTTGGGTCATCATTCTCGCACCGACCCTTTCTGCCATAGCCTTATCTCTGGTCGGATACGCGCCCAGTTTTGGCTGGTTGGCTTTATTAATGATCATTGCCGGTTTTTCAACCGCCGGTTTTCACGCCATCGCCCCGGTTATTACGGCATCCAGGTCGGGGCAAAAAATCGGCCGGGGTATGGGCACCTTTATGGTTTTTGGGGAAATGTTTTATGGATTGGGACCATTAATTGTCGTAGCTGTGGTTGGCGCCTTAACCATTTACGGTCTACCCTGGTTGATCGCCTGTGGTTTGTTTATATCCATCGTTTTATTCCTGCGCTTTAAAGACCTCACCACCACAAAGAATCGTTCCCTTGAACAGTCCCCTTTAACCCAGGCAGATATCCGCGCTATCAGTGTTATTTTACTGCCCATCCTGACGCATATTTTTGTCACTTCATTTTTATATTCCAATGTATTAAACTTTTTGCCAACCTTCTTAACCAACGAAGGAGCATCCTTCGAATTTTCGGGCATGGCCTTCTCCATCATAGAAATATCCGGTACGGTCGGTGTGTTTTTATACAGCCGGTTCAGTGACCGCATCGGTCAACGCATCGTCATCTTTTTAACCACGCTCGTAATGCCAATTTTTTCGATCCTCTTTTTGCAGGTTCAGGGCTGGATGCAGGTACCCATGTTGATTGGCACCGGCTTTCTGGCATTCAGTGCCAACCCGGCCTTTATGGCAATTATTCAAAATCATTTCCCGGAAAGCCGTTCATTAACCAACGGGATTTATATGGCTGCCGCTTTTGTTTTACGTTCCATTGCGGCCATTCTGGTCGGTTTTCTTGCCGATCATTTTGGCCTGCGCACGGTATTTACTTTCAGCGCCTGGGGTGCTTTTTTGGCAATCCCGCTGGTATTTTTACTGCCTAAAAAATAAAACACCGGGATTCTATTTGTTAAGACATGGCCCCCAAAAAGCCTTTGCGTAAGCATGATTAACTATTTTTTATGATATGATTGTAAAGAACACAGCCTCGTAACTCGAATCCGACTGCGGGGTTTTTTTATCCAAAATGAACCGCAGTTAAGTGAGATAATCCATGCCTCAGATTCGAGTTATTGTTAACCCCACTGCCGGCAAAGGACATGCCGCTAAACTTATCCCGCAATTAAAATCCAACCTGAACTTACACCATCTGGATTATGAAATTTGCCAGACTGAATATCCCTGGCATGCCGCCCGGCTGGCCGAAGAAGCCATCCTGGCGGGAACCGAAACGGTTGTTTCAGCCGGCGGAGATGGCACATTTAATGAAGTCTTAAATGGCATCATGATATCCAAAACCAATGGCCTTGGTTCGGCGCGCCTGGGTGTAATTTGTATCGGTCGAGGGAATGATTTTGCATACAGCATGGGAATTCCCACGGGAATTGATGAGGGTTGCCTGGCGCTGGCTCAAGGGCAGACCCGCAGGATTGATATTGGCCGCGTCACCAGTGACCTTTATCCTGAAGGGCGTTATTTTGGAAACGGCATCGGCATTGGTTTTGATGCCATGGTCGGTTTCCTGGCATCAGAGATGCCTTATGGGGGCATGTTTGCCTATCTGGCCGGCGCCTTAAAAGCCATGATGATTTATTCTCCAGCGCCGGTAATGGAAGTAACCCTGGATGATGAGGTTGTTACTCAACCCGGTTTGATGGTATCCATCATGAACGGGCGCCGGATGGGCGGTGCCTTTATGATGACGCCCCAAAGTCAATCCGACGACGCTTTATTTGATGTCTGCATTGCCGGGGCTGCCGGCCGGCTTAAAATATTACAGATGATTCCCCGCTTTATTCAGGGAACCCAGGCCGGCGATCCCATGATTAAATTAACGCGTACGCGCAAAGTTTCTGTCCGCGCCATACAAGGCAGTTTACCGGCTCACGCAGATGGCGAAACACTTTGTACGGCCGGAAAAGAAATTAAGGCCGAAATTCTGCCACAACAGATTGATCTGATTTATTTACCCAAAGAAGAGAAAAAATGAACCTTACAGCCCGTTTCGGAAACGTCCTTATTCACACATTGGCCACGCTGACCATCAAAATCGGCCCCTTCCCGCTTGATCAAATCCCCGAAAAAGGACCTCATATTATTATTTTTAATCATGTCAATTTTATTGACGGTCCCGTTTTACTTAATCGCCTCGCCAGTCGCCCGGTTGCCATCATGGCAAAAATTGAGACCTGGAAAAATCCTCTCTTCGGCGCAGTCTTGGATGGTTGGGATGGCATCGCCGTGCGCCGCGGTGAAGCCGACCTGGAGGCTTTTCGGAAAGCACAACAGGTATTAACGGATGGAAAAATCTTGATTATCTCACCTGAAGGGACCCGCAGTGAATATAAAGGCCTGGTGGAAGGGCACGCCGGTGTGCTTTTATTGGCCGCCCGTTCCGGGGCAAGTATTCAGGCTGTAGGTCTCTCACAACACCGCGGGTTTTGGAGCCGTCTTTACCGTGGGTTTAAACGAGTTCCCCTTGAATTTCATGTGGGCAAACCTTTTAAGTTGGAACTCAATGGCGCCGCCCTCTCGCGTGATGTCCGTCAAAAAGCCACGGATGAAATTATGTACCAGTTGGCTGCCGTGCTGCCGCCTGAATATCGCGGTATTTATGCTGATTTATCCAAAGCAAGTTGGGAATATATTCGCCCTTTATAAATTAAGTTAAAAGCGGTTGCCTGAATTTCACCGGCAACCGCTT